>CADBSP010000027.1 GCA_902797405.1 uncultured Eubacteriales bacterium
CCCGAGAGGGCATGGCCGTATAGCGAGACAGTCCGGTGGACTGTCGAGTAGGCCATGGCTATTATCAATCATTTATCCAATTAACTCCTTAAGCATTTCTTCCGTATATTGATTCCCCTGCCTGTCCCTATTCCAGTCCCTGCTGGTAAACTTGGAACCGGTTAACTCAACAGGCTTTACCTTAGGCTGAACTAAATCTTCGTGCAAAAGATCCAGATCCGAATTCTTAATCTCGACCATAATTTCATCCAATGAATCCAGCGCCCTTTGAAGCTCTTCCTTATCTATTTCATCCTCTGACGCATCTTCCACGACAGGAGTTTCTTCAATCTCTATTGCTTCTATTGCATCTTCACTTTCAGCCGCTCTTTCCTCTTCATCAATTGTTCCTTTTATTGTCTCTGCAACCGTTTCAGGCTCTTCGCCTGCAGCCTCGACCTCAAGTGTAGAAACTTCATCCTCCGTCTCCTGAGCTATGCTTTCTCCCTCGGTTTCGCTTCCAAGGGACTCTCCCTCAGTCTCTATCTCAATTTCTGCCTCATTTCCAACATCCCCATCTAGTTTAACCGTCTCAATTACAGTTTCATTATCATCGGTCTTTAAGACAATCTTTACATTCTTAGAGTCTGCCGTCTGATCGGAGATTCCCTTTACTTCGCTCTCAATCTTTTCAATCTTGGCGTTAAGTTCCTCTATCTCCGCATTTCTTCTTTTGCGGAATACCAATCTATTTACAAAAAATATTATAACTATCAAGGCCAGGAGCACCAAAAGCGCCGCCTCGATTGCGTATTGGTTGTCTATGATAAACTGCCCGATATTTCCTACTGCATTCATAATCTATCTCCTCGATGATTTATCTAAAAGAAATCCAAATTCCTTATTACAGTCTTTTATTCTACATCAAAACCCACAAAAATACAAAAGTAACTATCCTCTGGCCCACTTATACAAGAATCCCGCACTGGGCTCCGCATTCCTGCTTTCTATCGTCATCGTAACATCCGGTCTGCAATAGGTCTCTACAGCTTCCAGCACCTTTACGATATCAAAAGATCCTAGGTTCACATCGTCGTGCTGATCCCCTGTTCCATCATTATTATGAAGGTGAAAGTGGCCTATCAATGATCCCATTTTTCGAATCCACTCGACGATTATTTCAGTCGAATGATTAATACACTCCGCGTCTGACACCTTTGATACCGCATCAACGCGTCCCTTATCATGCATCTTCGCCATGGCATTCGCATGCCCAACATCCAGGCAAATCGAATACTTTTCTTCGCCCTTTGGCATTCCAATCTTCTCATTCACTGTATCAACAATCTCAATTAATAGTTCCGGCTCATCATCAAAAACGTTCTCTATATACACTCTAAATCCTTCTGGAATGAATTCTCCAAACTCCTTCCAGAACATAACAGAGCGTTTGAGATGCCAAGGTTTTTGATAAATTAGAGGTATATATCCATCATGAAGAACCAAATCGTTAATCCCCATAGACCGACAAATGTCAATCGCACTCAAATATCTATCCTTCATCAAAGCAATCGCTCTGGGATCAATTGCCGCCGGTGTGAGCTCAGTAAAAGGACCGTGCATGATAGTTTTTCTATCGGTGCAATCGGCCCTTTCCAACTCTGTGCGCATTCTATTTATAACCCACTCCCGCTTTTCCTTCTCCAGATTGGAAGAAATGCAAAGATCGTTTAACTCCAAGCCAAATCCATATTTCTTTGCAGTCTCCTCTGCCTCAGCGGAAAAGGTTGCTATGTAGATATTTCTTGCTTTATTATCCATCACTAACTAGATATTATATTTGGGATTCTCCATTATGGATTCGATCTTTGCTTCATGGAGGGACTTGTTCCTCGGTAGAATAAACCTGATAGCTTTTTCTAAAACGCTAGCCTTTATTCCAGTAGTTGTTTTTATCTCACCATCCACGCAAATAAAGATTTCATAATGCTCATATGGCTCTATTGATACATTTTTTGCCCTTCTGACTTCAACATAGCTATCTATTCCCGGGAGTTCCATATGCTTGCCCTTTTTAAAGCTTGGGAAGAGTCTGAGAAATTCCGTTCTGCTAACCTTGTTGATTATATTTATTTCAAACAAACCGTCATCTACAATGGCCATCGGCGCAGATTTTATACCACCACCGCAATAGCTTCCATTGCAAACCGCGCAGAGAAGCATCTCTCCTTCTCTAATGGTTTCTCTACTAAAAAGTCCATCACCAAAGTCTTCGGTAATAATAAGTGATGTTCCTTCCCTCTTTACGAACTTGGTAAACACCGCCATGAGATAAGCAAAGGATCCGGAAATAAGAGGCTTTTGTTTTAGTCTTCCGGTCAATTCCACAACATTGCAATCAAAACCGATATTAATCATGTTGATGCAATACTCGGTTTTTTCTTCACCATCGATCTTGCCCCTATACTCGATTAAATCCATTTTGAATTCTTCACCATTTATTTGGGCATCGATATTCATGAAGTCTCCGCAATCAGGGAAGTTTCTAATCGTATCATTTCCGGTTCCCAGGGGTATTGCTCCCACTGCAATATTGTCGAAACCGTAAACAGCATTTACGATTTCGTTCAAGGTGCCATCTCCACCTGCAGCAAAAAATCGAGCCTCTTCTCCATCGAGGGACTCTGCGATTTCTCTGGCCTTAGCAAGAAGAAAACTCGGACCTTCCGAAACAATAATGTCATACGTGTCATCACGCTTTTTCATGACATTATTAATCCTGGACTTTAAGGTATCCGTTTCATTACCTTTGCCGGCCACCGGATTAATAAAGAAATAGTACTTCATATGAAGAATTATACTACATATTGAGATTTTTATCTATTTTTTTTAGGACTCTGAAGCTATAATGCTTTTACAAGAATTGTCCAGGTGTATAGTCATCAGTTTTTCAACTTCCTTTATATTCTTCTCAGCCATAGCATTATAAATCGCTTCATGTTCCTTTACGGACTGCTTGATTCTGCTCTTGCTCTTAAGCGAATTGCTTCTATATTTTTTTAATTTATGGTGAACACCTGAAAGAATCTGCATAAATGTTACAGAACCGCAGCAGGAATAAATGAGATCATGGAATTCGGTA
>CADBSP010000028.1 GCA_902797405.1 uncultured Eubacteriales bacterium
AGGTATTTTCCGAGAAAATAGGCCGTTGTCGTACCAAATGCCGCACCAATAAGAGAAAGGACTGTTCCCATAATTATTCCAAATAAATAGCCTCCTGCCATCTGGATGATTTGTCCGGGGATTATGCTGATGACGATTTGAAGGAACTGAATTACCAGATATATGAGAACACTTTTAGATTTGTTTTCTCCTAATGATTCAGCAAAGGCCTTTAAGTTTTCTGTATTTTTTAAATTGCTTAATACGTCGCCGTGATAAAAGTAAAGATACAAAGGAATACCAACAATAATTCCGATGAGAAGCAGAAATTTAAGAATGGTAAAGGTTTTTTTTATTGTAATGTAGGGATCTTTCTTGTCTGTCATTTATACGAATATTGATTCTATAATTATATATAAAACGTTTGTTTTCTCCGGCAAATAAAGTCGTAAATAAAGTGGATATATAGCGAAATTATAGTGTTATTAGGCCTGCATCCGCAAGCTTCTGTGCTGCCATTAAAACGCCAATTTTTGAATGTTCGTATGTCAATCCGCCTTGGAAATATACAGTATAAGGCTCCCTCAGAGGGCCATCTGCTGATAATTCTATTGAAGCCCCCTGAACGAATGTTCCCGCAGCCATGATGATCTCATCATCGTAACCAGGCATCGGAGCAGGCACAGGTGTTACATGAGAATCAACAGGAGCAGCAGCCTGAATCCCTGAGCAGAAGGCCTGTACAGCTTCTTTTGACCCCAGTTTAACGGCCTGAATTATATCGCATCTAAGGGAATTATTCGAATACATGGAATTATTGTCATTGTTATCACAATTGTTATTGTTATTTAAAATGTCAATCTTATTGTGGGATTTATCAAATGAAGGACTAATTTCGAAACCGTATTTTTCAAATACTTTACCGCAGAGCATTGCACCTTTTACAGCATCTGAAGTTACTCTGGAAGCTTGGAATAAGCCTTGTAAAATAGCTCTATTCTGTCCAAAGGTAAGACCACATTCGGCACCTATTCCAGGACAAGTAAGTCTAAATGAAGCTTGATCAATTAAATCTGACCTTCCGCAAAGATATCCACCGGAAAGCGCCAAACCTCCACCGGGATTTTTTATTAAAGATCCACATATAATATCAGCTCCGGCAAGAATCGGATTACTTAATTCAGTAAACTCGCAATAGCAATTATCTACCATAAAAATAATATGTCTACTAATCTTTAATTTTCTTATTTCTGAAATTAATAATTGGATTTGGTTTACGATAATAGAATTACGGAAACTATAACCTTTTGATCTTTGAATGGCAATCATGATTCTTTTTTTAGTTTTAGAGTCACCCATGTTGTCATGATAGTCATACAGATCCTTATTAATTACATTGATTATTTCAGGAATATTAAAACTACCGTCCGAAAGCAAATCAACTTCTTCATAATCTACACCTAGATCTTTTAGTGTTCCTGTAAAATCAGAATTAGAAAACTCGGTTTTATCATAGTTGTTTGAATGTAGATCATTATTATCGGATTCAGTATTTTTATTAAATCCCTTATATCCGATTACGCTTTGCAATGTATCATAAGGCGAACCGGTTACATAAATCAGCTTATCTCCCCTTTTTAGTAAGCCTAAAAGAGCTAGTGATATTGCATGAGTACCGTTTACTATATTGGGTCTAACCAAGGCTTTTTCGGCATCAAACGCTCTTGCGAACACTCGTTCCACTGCGTCTCTGCCTGCGTCATCATAGCCATAGCCCGTATTCCATCCGAAATGAGAATCGGAAATACCGACATCCATAAATGCCTTTAGAACCTTGGCCTGGTTGAACATTGCAATTTCATCTACAGTTTCGAAATCGGCTTTTAATTCAAATTCGGCATTATTAGCAGTTTCTATAAGCTTTTCATCTAAACCAAATTCGATATTAAGAAAATTGTCAGTTATTTTATTCATCGTCTTTCCAGCCTTCTAATCTTTCCTTTTCCCATTCCATGCCTTTTACCAAGTCTCTTTTAACGCCTTGTTTCTGTCTGGCATAAAGCTGAGTGGTTGTTACCTGTTCATGATCCAAAAGTGCGGCGACATCATAGATGGAATTTCCTCTTCCTATTAAGCTAGTAGCGGCGGTTGCCCTTAATTTATGTGGGCTATAGCCACCGGCCTTGGATGTATGTAATGCTATTGCAGTGTATTTTTTAACAAGCTCTCTAATCTGTCTTTCTGTCATTCGTTTGCCCTGTAAAGACAAGAACAAAGCATCCTCATTTCCTGAAACCACTCTATCGTCAGGAAGCCTTTCGTTATTGATATAATCATGAATCGCGGCACTTACGGAATCATTGAGAGGCATCATGCTCTCCTTTCCTCTTTTTCTATAGATTTTGAATTCACCGCGACTAAAATTGAAGGAACTGATATTTAGCTGCCATAATTCGCTAAGACGCAATCCATATGTAAGGAAGAGCATCAGAATAGCCTTATCTCTCAACTTGGTTTTTTCCCAGTATCCACGTTCCCTGTCGGTTAACCCCGCTCCCGTAGATACAGCATCCAGCATTCTCATCACTTCATCATCCTGGAGCGCCTTAATCTCTTTCTCGCTGGCCTTTTGGACCTTTATTGGATCGAATCCATCCGTTATATTTTTTTCCGTCATTTCGTCTCTATAGAGATATTTAAACATGACGGAAATGGAAGACTTCTTTCTAGCCAAGGTCTTATTCTTATTCTCGTAAATATTTGTCACGCCGTCCTTAGTAATTGAATAATGCCGGCAATAGTCCAAATAGTTATTAATATCTTTTGCTTTAATCTTATTGAATTCCTTAATTGTAATGTCGATGGGTTCCTTGGCTTCCGTCAAAATAGTTTCACGACAAAGATATTCGCAAAAATATCTAATATCCCTTAGATAATTAAGCCTGGACATTGGAAGAACATTGCCTCTAAGATAAATAAAAAAACCACGTAAAAACCTAGGAAGACCTTCTTCAATCTTCTCGCATTCCTGAAAGATTTCAGCCTCATGTTTTACAACATTGTCGGGTTTATCACTTCTATTATGGGCAACTACCCTTTTTAGAGTTTTTTCTTCAGCCATTCCTCTATATTATTAATAACCTCGTCATATGCAGTTTTTCCCGTAAGGTCAAACCATTTCATATCGTCATATCTTTTAAACCATGTGAACTGCCTTTTGGCATAATGCCTAGAATTGGTTTTTATCGCAGTTATCGCGTCTTCTAAACTGCATTCTCCGGAGAAATAATCGATAAGCTCTTTATACCCAATTCCCTTCATCGGATATGAATCGGAAGTCATGCCCTTATCAAAGAGACTTTTAACCTCATCTAAGAGACCGCATTCCATCATGATATCTACTCTTTTATTGATTCTATCATATAGTTCTTCTCTATCCCTGGTCAAGCCTATCAAGATGGGATCGTATTCATCTCTTAAATCAAAACTACGCTTGAATTCCTTGACATTTTCACCTAAACGAGCAGCTTCAATTGCGCGAACAACACGTTTTATATTATTGGGATGAATCCTGTTTGCAGCTTCAGAATCAAGCTCACACAGAATTTTATGAAGTGACTCTGCACCTTCCGTCTCAGCAATTTGATATAGGTCTTCTCTACCGGTATCTAGTTTTTCCATGCGGGAAGGCGCCGCAGCGAAATCCAAATCATAAATTATTGAATCCAAATAAAGCCCTGTGCCACCCACGATCAAAGGAACCTTTCCCTTTGATATGACATCATCTATAGCACCTCTGGCCATTTCCGAGAATTTGACAACACTGAAACTATCTTCGGGAGAAGTCTGACCTTTATAATCCAATGGATCGATTACATCAATCATATGATGTGTGACCATCTTAAGTTCAGATTCGCTTGGTTTAGCGCTTCCTATATCCATGTACTTATATACCTGCATGGAGTCACAGGAAACTATCTCCATATCAAAATCACGGGCAATCTGAATGGCAATATCTGTTTTCCCTACAGCAGTGGGGCCGGCAATCAAAACTATTTTGTTTTTATGCTTCTCTGTTTTCTTCAACGAATCTCTTTATCTTCTTTCCTGTAGTTTTATCGAATTC
>CADBSP010000029.1 GCA_902797405.1 uncultured Eubacteriales bacterium
CTCATCTTTGATACAGATGTGGACAGAGCCTCTGCAGTGGATGAGTCAGGGAATGAAATAGCCCATAATGGAATTGTTGCCTTGGCTGCAGCCCTAATCGCGGACGAGCACCCGGGGACAACGGTTGTTACGGACAGCGTAACATCAAATCAACTTACGGAGTTCTTGGAAAGGAAGCTTGGACTTAAGCATCTAAGATTCAAGCGCGGATACAGAAATGTAATAGGAAAAGCAATGGAGCTCGATGCTTCCGGTATTGACAGTCAGCTCGCAATAGAGACCTCCGGACATGCTGCATATAAACAAAACTATTATTTGGATGACGGCGCCTACCTGGCGACTTTGATAGTGATTAAAGCCGCTCAGCTTTTCCACGAAGGAAAAGGGATTTCTTCTTTGATTAAAGACCTGGAAGAACCAAAGGAAGCCAGAGAAATCAGGCTCCCATTTAATAACGAGAAGCTAATTTCCTCCGGGAAGAGTTTTTCGGAGATTGGAGATATGGTCATTTCGACACTTACGGAAATCGCGAAAAGCGGGGCTTTTGTTATTACGAAGAGTAGCGCAGATAATAACGTATTCTCCATAGAATGCGCTTTGGCTGAACCAAATTACGAGGGTGTTAGAATCGACTTCCCCGGGGAAGATATAAAGGGATGGATGCTTCTTAGAAAATCTCTTCACGATCCTATCATGCCTCTAAATATGGAAGCATTAGCAGAAGGCGGTTGCGCTAAAATCATAGTGGCGCTAAAAGAAGCACTTGCTGATTTCCCAGAGCTTGATATAGCTAAGCTATAAGTCAAGGCCGGATTTTTAAAACTAAAGGCGTTCTCACAAAATCTACAAACGCTTTTCGTTGTGGAAACCCATAAAAGGTGGTATACTTATTTGGCTTGATAATGGATGCTTTAGGGATTCAGAGATTGAGTTGAAAGGATATATATTAATAGAATGAAACCATTTGTTAAGAATAAAAAGATTTATCTCCTGGTTTTTACTTTGTTAATCGCTTCGCTTCTAGTACTTACCGGATGCCATGAAAAGTACGACTTGGAGCAGCTGGCAAAGGAATACGAAGAGAGCAACCCGACGCCAAAGCCAGAGGACAGTTCCACCTCGGAATCCGATAACCAGGAAGAAACGGAGAGTTCAGTTGAGTCCGAATCAAGCGGCGGATCCGGCTCTTCAGAAAGCAGTTCCACACAAGCGGAAACATCAGGAACCGATGCAAATGAAACACCGGGGACTCCACCAAGTGCAATTCTCGGAAACAGAACCTCATCAAGCTATTCGAATTCTTTTTTCGGAATTAAGTTCACTGCGCCAAACAAGGATTGGTATATCGCCGACTCTTCCGAATTGGCGAAGATTATGGAGATGGCACAGTCAACTGTAACTGATGAAGATGTTTTGAATCAGCTTCAGAGCTCAGGATATGTAATGGATCTCTATACCTTGGATACAAGCGTAGATGCCAATTCCTCCAGCTTTGATGATATCAACATCACTATAGAGGACATCGGGAAAATGTACGGGGTTCTAATGAGCGAGCAGGAGCTGGCGGATTCTACATCGGGCACAATCAAAAAAGCCCTGGAATCCCAGGGCAGAAAGAATGTGGACGTCGATGTTGAGGAAGAAGTATTCGCAGGAAGCCCACGTGTCTGCATCTCCGTTTCCTCGGAAAAGGACGGAACTACTCTCTATCAAAAACAGATCTACATCAAAAAGGAATCTTACCTGGCATGCATCACGGTAAGCTCCTACGGCCAAGACAAAACCGATACTTTGCTAAATTCATTCAGCGCACTATAAATAAATCACGGCCCTTCGTAATGAAGGGCTGTTCAGATTGTAGACCAGGTCTCGGCTTAAATGCCGAGGCTTTTCATTTTCTCAAACATATATTTTGCGGTGAATATTAAATATAAAACCTTTTGGAATATAATTATCAATTCTTGACAGCAAAACCTAAAAAGTATATACTTTAGTATATACTTTTTAGGTGGTGATATTTATGGAAACTGCAAAGGTTTTTATCAATGGTGGTTCACAGGCCGTAAGACTTCCGAAGGAATGTCGGTTTGAAGACAACGAGATTTATGCTAATCGCATCGGTAATATAGTTATGCTTATTCCAAAAAACGACCCCTGGGGAGCCATGTTAATTGGTCTTAATATGTTTACAGATGACTTTCTTAGCGAAGGAATTGATGACTTACTTGTTCAGGAAAGGACCCCTCTATGAAGTATATGCTAGACACCAACATTATAATTTATGCCAAAAACAATCGTCCGGAAAAAGTGTTGGCAAAGTTTAAGGAATATAACCTTGAGGATTTATGCATATCTTCAATTACACTCGCTGAATTGGAATATGGAATTCAGAATAGTTCCAACCCCGATCAAAATAGGCTAGCTCTCATGGCATTTCTCTCGGGCATAACTGTTGTTCCCTTTGATGCAAATGCTGCACATGAATACGGAGTTATCAGGCATGAACTAAAAAAGAAGGGGAAGCTAATTGGAGCTAACGACCTTTTAATTGCTGCTCATGCTAAGTCTCTTAATTTAATTCTTATTACAAATAATTCTAAAGAATTCCGCAGGGTTAAAAACTTGGAAGTTGATAATTGGTCCTGAATTTGAAACGGCGAGCATTGCTCGCCGTCATTTATTATTTATCGTTGTTGTTTATCCGTGTTATTTATTGCTCTTCCTTAAGGACATTGTGTAAATGTCGTTATTTAGTTAGTGTATAGATTCGATGTCATATATTCGGGATCGCAGGTTACGTCCAAACCGAGGGCGGCCAAGGTCTGTTCATCCCTGTCAGAAAGAATTGCAGTGCAATGTGCGCGGCAATTTTTTAATTCCGGAAGTTTTTTCATCGCCATAGCCGCCGATGGGTTATTAGCGGCAGAAATAGCAAGAGCCATCAGAACCTCCTCGCAATTAAGCCTAGAGGTATTGTAATCCAAGGTATTGACCTTCAGGTTTTGGGCAATCTCTATAACCTGCGGAGTAATCATGAGAAGCTCATCATCAAAATGAGCCAGTCTCTTGGTTGCGTTAAGAACCGCTGCAGCGGAGGCAACCATGAGATCGGAACTCCTTCCTGTAACGATGCTGCCATCCGGCATCTCAATGGCCATTGCAACCAGGTTTTCAAACTGTGGGCCCATCTGCTTTTTGTTTTCCGCATATTCATGCACAGCCTTAACCACGACTCTATCATCGACGGTTAATTCCAGTTCCTTCATGATAAGCTCAGATCTGGACAATTCTTCCTCGGTGATTTTTCCTTTACGATAATCGCAGCGGGCTATCAGGAATCTCCTTATTATTTCCTGGCTGGCAGCCTCCTGGCATGCCTTGTCATCAACGATACAGGTGCCTATACGGTTAACACCCATGTCGGTAGGAGATTTATATTCAGACTCCTCTCCGGTAATCTTCTCTATGATTCTTTTTATGACCGGGAATACTTCCAAATCCCTGTTATAGTTTACAGCTCTGTCGCCGTA
>CADBSP010000030.1 GCA_902797405.1 uncultured Eubacteriales bacterium
CTCTGCAGCTTCATCCAGAGTTCCTGCATGCCCACCGGTTTTCGAATCCGAAGCGTTCGTCTTCATCCAGGGAACATATACTCGCTGTGATTCTATATCGAGGTTTGCATTATGTTTTGTAAGCTCCACGTATTCACCGTTTATCAGGCTGTATAGAGTATCTACTGCGTTTAAGGTTCCACCTTCTAAATCCATCGTGTTAATAACAACAGTATTTGTTATTTCTCCACGAGCAGTTCTGTTAGGATCGGACTTAACAGGGTTCCAGGACTCGCTCATTGTTTCACCAAGCTTCCTTTTTTCTCCTTCTCTATCGACATAGAAGATTTCTGTTAAGAGCTTATAATCCTGGTCAATCTTTAGGTGATCGTAGCTAAATGTATCCGTAACAGTTATGCTTTCACCAAATGTCACAATCTTTGATTCACTTTCATCATCTATTAAGTTAGATGCAGGGTGAATGATAAGGTTTACGAATACGTTAGAAAGATTTCTAACTCCGCCATTCTCGAAGTAGCCCATAAGTTCCTTATAGGGATTGTTGTCTCCGTCAGCAAACACAAATTGTTTTAGGAGATCCATTCCCTTATTGGCTTCTACCTGAAGTTCTTCGACAATATAGTTGGCATAGATAAGAGAGCCTAAACTGTTCTTTGCATTTTGCTCGCCGAACCATACGTTTACTGTTGGATCCAGTTTACTTTCGTCAGTAAACTTACCGCCCTTTACGTATTTATCCAGAGAATTGGTTTTATCATTATTCTTAGTGGTCTTAGATGTATCAATTGCACCACTTTCGTCTGAAACAATTACGTGTTGTTCAACAATCTTACCCTTTTCATCCAGCCTGGAAATAAGGAATGGTATATTTGGCATAATCTTACCGTCTATATCTGTCTTAAAGAACTTAAGGTCCATTCTTGAAATCTGGTCGGGCAAAAGATTCTCCTTTGTTAGATCGACGATTTCACCTTGCTTTCTAATCTGGAATTTTACTTCCCAATCAGTTTTCAGTTCGTAACCGATAGGAGCCTTTGTTTCCTTAGCCTTATATGTGCCGTATGGAAGGACATTTGCTTCAGACACTGCGAGTCCATTCTTATCTGTAGTAAGTTTAAGAACTTCTCCTCCTGTCGGAACAATACCTTTACCCTCGATAACTACAGGCTTCTTTGATGCGTTATAGATTGTAATTTCTGCACCTTCTAGTGTCGCCCAGCCCTGAGGCTCAGGTTTTCCTGTTTCTAGGTCAATCTTTCCAACCTTTACGCCACCGCGTAATACGAGGTTTTCAAATGTCATGGACTTTCCGTCGACAGAATCCTTTACATTCTGTCCGTTCTGACGTATTTCGAATGTTCTAGGGGTTCCATCTGTTAGATGGTATTTACCGTTAGATTTTGTTTCCTTAATCTCGTATGTACCGAATGGAAGCGTCGTTGTTGGGCAAGATGCATTTCCTGCTGCATCTGTTGTAAGAGTAAGAACAACCTTATTAGGTGCATACTCGGTTCCGTTTACCTTTACCAAGTTCTTCGACTTATTCGTAATAGTAAACTCGATACCTGAGAAATCTGCATCGCCCTGCGGATTTCTGTCGCTAGCTTCTTTATCTTTCTTAACGATAGTTATTCCGCCTCTAACTACGTTATCCTTAAACGCAGGAATCGACTTAACGGATTCGCTGTCAATAGTAAATGGTTTTGCAGTTCCATCTGTCAGGAGGTATCCTGAGTTGGAAGCTACTTCCTTAATGGTGTAGTTACCATATGGGAGGGTTCCTCCTGATGTGGAGGCGTCACCCGCTGCATTTGTTGTAAGAGTTTTTACAACCTTACCCTCGGCATACTCTACGCCGTCAACTACTACAGGGGCAATGGAAGCATTTGTGATTTCGAATGTGATTCCGGAAAAGTCGGCGTCTCCTTGGGAAGCTTTTCTATTAAGCTCGGCGTCCCATTTTTCAATTTTGATGTCGCCATACTTTATTTCTTCTACCTCTGGTTCGTCTGCAGGCGGCTCTACTGGCGGCTCAACCGGTGGTTCTACCGGCGGTTCTACTGGTGGTTCGACTGGTGGTTCTACCGGCGGTTCTACTGGTGGTTCGACCGGTGGCTCTACTGGCGGTTCTACTGGTGGTTCGACCGGTGGCTCTACTGGCGGTTCTACTGGTGGTTCGACTGGTGGTTCGACCGGTGGTTCAACTGGTGGTTCGACCGGTGGCTCGACCGGTTCTTCCCAGGGAGTCTCGTATGAATCAATGGTAACCAATGTATAAGCATTGAGCCCTGTATCAGCATTGGACAGGTCAGCTTCATATACATTGGGATCAAGCGCATACCCCTCTGATGGTTCTATTTCTTTTATATAGTATTTTTTAAATCCGCTATCTGTATAGTATTCTGAGTACCCTTGCGTGTATAAGCCTTCTATACCCTCTGCAAGTGAATCAAACACTGTACCCGTATTGTTATAGCGAGTATTTGTTGTTATAGTACCTTGTAAATTGGCACATTCCGCATCGGTATATATTCCGTACTTTGCACCAGCCAAGCCGTATCCTTTTTCCTCATCATCAGATAAGCGATATTCTTCAGGGAATGCTCCTCCTGTTATAGTTATTCTTATTGGAGAAGACGCCGTAAATTTAAACCATTTTCCTATTGTTCCTGCAGTTCCACCTATCGTTATTCTGTCACGAGGATTCCCATCTCCAAATGCACGGACGAAAGAATGTTTCTCTGAAGCAGATAGATTGTTCCAATCTCCCTCCGGTCCATCAAAACCATATTTATCTATCCAGTACTTAGGGTTATTTTTTTGATTGTCGTCCAAACTAGATGATGTCTGTTTCCACTTACCTGTGGATTCATCCTGTTTAAAGAGTGCGCTGTAACTATTCTGAACCTTATCCACACTTCCCTTAGCGTTGTATTTTCTAATCTCTATACGAGCCTTTGCCGGGTCGGGATCTGGAATGTACGGTGGCGGTAGTTCCGGTTCATCTCCACCCCCGGGTGTATCCTCTCCTGTCGTGTTAGTGATTTCTTTATAGTTTTGATATTGTCCATTTACTGCATAAGCAGTGCTATCAGTGGAGCCGGTTCTGGTAAGACCATTCGACTCTATTTCTTTGATGAAAACATTTGTCTGTTTGTTACCTGTCCACTTAAACACCAATACATAATCTGATTCGGTTTGCCCCGAATTAATTGTTACCTCCTTAGTCGCATAAACCTCGTTTGTGTAGGCATCAACTATTTGAAATTTATATGTTCCGGGGGCCTTCGCATTGGCGTCGCTTCCTATTACTTTTTTCTTAATGTACAATTCCGTATCAGGGATTTCGACGTCATCCTTCTTGGTTGTGTTTATAAATGTAACCTCTGAAGTCTTATCCTTTTCTATAGTAATCCACTGACCTCCAGCTGCATCATCCACTGTATCCGGATGACTAGTTTCTATGACATAATAATCTCCTACTTCCAGGTCCGAAACTACGGTACTTCCTGTTGCAGCGCCGCTTGAAATCGTAACTGTCACAGTTATAGGATTTACATTTTTGTATGTGACATTATTCGCCTTATCTCCCTTTTGGAGCGTAAATTCGTATGTACCAGCTGCTTTACTTGCTGCCTCATCCCCGGTTACTTTTTTGATAATCTTTCCATTTCCTTTACCACCATCATCTTCCGGCGTTTTCACCTTTACACCAAAATAGCCACCCGGAGTTTGGTATACATTGTTCGTGACACGGTGTTTGGTAGCATAGAAAGAAAAGATAACGTAGGTATATCCATCGCTTTCGTTTACATATATATCCTGGGTCTTAAAGCGGTACGGCATACTGGTGTGGATTCCCATGGTGTCACGATCAACGTGGTAGCAATACGCGCCCAATGGAGCATTGGTTCCTGTTCCACCACCATAGAGAGAGCCCGTAACGTTCAGGGACACACCAAACAAGTCAGATGGAAGTTCCAACTGAGCCACCAATTCTCCACCATCCTGTTGGAAGGATCCTGCCAGGGTTCCGCCCTGGGTATATTTTTCAGCAAAGGGTATACCGTACATTTCATAGCCGTCATATGCTGCAGGGCTGTAATATGCAGTGAAGCAATTATAGTCCTGCCACTGATTATTAAGATGCCATTTGCTGATATCCGTTCCGTTCGGAAGCGTCAAATAAGATGCTGTGAACTGGTTATACGATAGTTCATTTGACGCAATCTGGAATAATCCTTTCTTTTCCTTTGATATCAAAACACGGACATCGGATGTGTTCGCTGCAACTAACGGAATAAAGATACTTCCTTTGTCTTTATCGTAATTAAAGCCTACGCTGGAATTATCAACGAAAACATACATATTTTCGGGAGATACTTCCCCTGCATTTTCGTCAAGATTTAGCGCTATCTCTATCATCGAAAGAGGATTGCAATAATATGTGTAATTCTTATCTCCGACAATTCCCATTTCGTCTTCGATTTCAACGTTAAGCCTATACCCTTCCATAGAAGCAGGTATCATTAGTTGGATTTGCAAATCTGCAAAGTCACTTTCATTGATTCCTTGGAGGGCGTCTTCCGTAAAGGTAGCAATATGTGAATCCGGATCAAACTCGCAACCCGACTCAATTGTCATTCCGCGGTTATTTCCTCTAGCAAAGGTCCAATCGATTACGCTTCCCTTCATCATGCCGTTTATAATAGGTGTGTCCAGGATCGCTTTATAGCTTCCGTCTTCTTGCTTGTATACCGTTAAAACCTCTGAATTCTGAAACAGTATTGCCTCTCCATTTCTATCCTCTATAACACTTTCAAAAGTATCATTTTCATCGACCATCGTATGGTCTACATATAGATATTTAGCTATGACTCTAATATCCGCCTGGCTGTATTTTGATATTTCTTCTGCTACCGGATTAAATACTTCCTGCGAGTCGGAGTCACTAGTTACATCATCGGAGTCATCTGTACCATTTACATCCTTTGAATTAAAATGATCTTCCAGGCCCTCTATGGTTCCAAATGATGCTATGTAACCGCTCACTTTTGCTGCTGCAAAAGAGGTAGCCTTTGCTTCAACATAGAAATCGACTGTATCACCGAAATTGGATGTAGTAAGTTTTTCACCCTTTTCATCATTTGCACCAACTATGATGGCCTCATTTATGCAGCCAGGAATTGAAAAGTAGGCATCTATACCTTCGTTTCCTGCCGCACCAACAACTGTTATTCCGGCTTCAATTGCTTCCTTGATAGCTTCCTCTATTATGAAGCTATCCTCTGCTTTAGGTGCTGAAATGGAAAGGTTTATAACCCTAACCCCTTCAGCAATTGCAAGTTTTATTGCCGCATAAACTGCTGTTGCATCTCCTGTGCCGTTATCACCAATAGCTTTAATTGAGAGGATTCGTGCATCTGGTGCAATTACTTTAATGGTATCAATCATTGCCTGACCGTGACCGTTAAGATCAGAACCATCATCACCGAGCATAGAAACTCTCTTTTCAGCCGACTCAGCGCCTGTGTCAATCACTGCAACATCGTATTTTGGTTTTTCAATGTCAGCTGTTTCAGTTTCTTCGTTTAGTTCTACGAGTGCGCTTTCCAATTCGGAAATAGGGTTTTCTTCCTCGGTCATAACATTGGGTTCGGAGTTAACTTCTCCTAATAGACCTGCAATAGTAAATGAAGAATCGACCTCGACTGCCAGACCCTCATTTGAAAGCACATCATAGGCTTCCTTTGTTTCCGCATTTGTCTCAAATTGAAGAATATACAAGTTTTCATGTGAAGCGATTATATTTGTCTCTTCTGTAATAATCTCCGGTTCTTCTGTTTTTACTATGAGACGATTGGACTCAAAACCTGATAATTCTTCAATTTCTTTATGAGCAAACAAACTCTCTTCAATTCTTGCATCATCAGATGTCTCATCTCCCATCATGAACACGTTATTCTCGTCAGCATAGGATATTCCGATGTCCATAAACGGGTTTATCGTACTAAACAATACGAAGGCAATTAATAGTTTAGATAACGACTTTTTAGATTTTGGCTTAAACAGTTTAGAAAAGCCTGTCTTTTCTTTACTCTTCTTTTTTTTGATCATCTTTTTCTCCTTTCCATCGATCCTTTCCCGAATATCCATAGCAAGTTTTAAAGGAATTCAGGCATCAAGAGTTTTGCTAAACAAAAGGGCCGCGAGATTATTCTCGCGGCCCCTAGACCTAATTATCGGTTATAGCAAAATCTTATCAATATTTTCCCCTTACGTCAAGTTTTCCCATACAAATAAAATTTTCCCATACTCGTCCCTTACTCTCCCCTTATTTTCCCCAAATAATTTCCAGCTGTTTTCCTTGGAAAACTAGCAATTCATTTGCTTATACGCTATGCCCTCGGATGCGTTTTATCGTAAACGTCTTTTATACGAGTATTCCCTAACTCCAGGTAGGCTTGAAGCGCTTGAACATCATCGTAACCCATTAGATCCTGAAGAGTTTTTACATCCGCTCCGTTTTGAATCATGTGAACGGCAAATGATGTTCTCAAAATATGAGGAGTTATTCTGGAACCCATTTCGGCTTTCTTTCCATATTCGGATAGCACCTTCCAAAGCCCCTGGCGCGTAAGTCTCTCTCCCATGAAATTGACGAACAAAGGTCTATCCTCGGCTTCTTTGTTCTCCTCATCTCTTAATAAGGCAGGTCTGCTATCTCTTAGATAATCACTAATTGCAGTTCTGGCATAACTTCCGAGCGGAACGATTCTGGGTCTACCGTGTGCGCCGGAGCACTGAAGAAATCCCATTCTCAAGTTCAAATCACCATAGTTCATGTCTATTAATTCAATTACCCTTATGCCTGTTCCGTAGAGTACTTCCAAAATAGCCTTGTCCCTCTTTCCTTTGATGCTGGAATCCGGTTGTTTAAGTAGGATATCAACCTCATCAACTGTCAGGAAGTCTAGATCCTGTCTGGTTGTGCGCGCGGATTTGATGCCTACTGTTGGATCCTTTTCCACAGAACCCGTTTTCATCAAATATTCATATGCAGCTCTAAGAGAGGAAACCTTTCTATTGGTCGTGGCCTTACTGACACCATTTTTATTCATTTCCATAATATATGAAATGACATCTGTTTCCGTAGCGCTTTCTATGGACGAGCCATGCTCCATCATATACTTATTAAACGCCATCACGTCTCTTCTATAAGCCAGCAAAGTATTCTCAGATGATTTCTTTTCCTTTTCTAAATAATCTAAAAAGGCATTAATATCCATATTTCTTCTCCATGTGTTATTGCTTTATTAATTACTTTAGTCTTTTCTGCAGTTTCTTTTTTATCGCATTTAATTGCTATAATTAGTTCACTTTCAAAATATTTCTCTTTCAAGGAAATATTGTTATTGCTTTCTAAGTAGTTCTGCAATTTTAAGTATTACAATTTGAGTCTTCGAATCCTCAATCTCACCTGACATGACCATCTGAACCAATTCGTCCAGCGGATACTCAATTATATCCAGGGCCTCATTTTCATCAAAGTCAGTTTCTCCGGGAACCAAATTTTTTGCCAGATAAAGATAAATAACTTCATCCGAATACCCCGGGGATGGAATCATTGTACCTAAAGAAACCATCTCTCCTGCTGTATAACCGGTTTCTTCTTTTAACTCCCTGATAGCTACATTTAGAAACGTTTCATCCCCATCACGCTTGCCTGCAGGCACCTCTAGAAGGACTTTTTCACATGGTTTACGATATTGTTTTACCATAATCAG
>CADBSP010000031.1 GCA_902797405.1 uncultured Eubacteriales bacterium
TATTGAAAATCAATGCGAGAGTAATACAAACAAAAGCGGGTGTCAGTTTCCACTAATAATTGCCGGAGGCCCATGTGCATATAATCCTGAGCCTTTAGCGGATTTCGTAGATGTTTTTCTGATCGGAGATGGTGAGGAACTCCTCCCCGATTTCCTGGAAAGATATAAAGCTGCTAAGGACTCCGGTTTAACAAAAGAAGAGTTCTTTAAAAAAGAAGTTGAAGTCGGAAGCTTTGATAAAGGCATATATATTCCGTTCATATGTGAGACTATAGATAATGGTTCAAAAGACAATTATTCTATGGATAATTGCTCTATAGATAATAATTTCATAGATAATAATTCTATAGTTAATAATTCCATAGACAATTCTTTGTCTGAAGTGGAGTATGGAACAATAGACAAAAGACCTAAAACACGAAGAGCATTCCTCTCGGACATTAATACCATCAAGTTTCCCGAGAATCCAATTGTTCCTTTTATTGAAACCGTACATGACAGGGCGGTTGTGGAGGCATTCCGTGGTTGCACCAGGGGATGTAGGTTTTGTCAGGCCGGTATGATTTATCGCCCTGTTCGTGAAAGAACAGAGGACGCAATAATGGAAGCGGCGCTTGGTCAGATAAAAAACACGGGTCATGATGAGCTTTCGCTTCTATCATTATCTAGCAGCGATTATTCCGGATTTGAGAGTCTGGCAATGGATTTAACACATGAATGCATGAACAGAAACGTTGCTCTCTCGCTCCCTTCGCTAAGACTTGATACATTCTCTTTTTCTGTACTTCAGGAAATTCAAAAGTACCGTAAATCTGGGCTTACTTTTGCACCGGAAGCCGGAACGCAGAGGCTTAGAGACGTTATAAACAAAGGTATTACAGAAGAAGATATTTATAGCGCTGTTCGTCAGGCCATCGAACTTGGATGGACACATATTAAGCTTTATTTCATGATTGGACTTCCAACGGAAACCTATGAGGACTTGGATGGAATTGCAAATATTGCTAAAACCATAATGTCCATTAAAAATGAAATGAAGAATAGTACAGGGCGTGGTAGTAGGTTCACTGTCACGGTCAGCGTAAGCAATTTTGTACCAAAGGCACATACTCCATTCCAATGGGCGGCCCAGGACACGGCGGAATCGTTCAGAGAAAAGCATAATTACCTCAGAGAAAAGTTAAGAATCAAAGGTGTAACTTTCAATTATCATGACGATGATACAAGCGTTTTGGAGGCGATTATAGCCAGAGGTGACAGGCGTGTCGGTGAATTGATTCTAAATGCATATAGCCGTGGATGTCGCATGGACAGCTGGTCTGAGCATTTTGATAGAAGTAAATGGGATGAGGCGATGAAGGAAACCGGAGTTCTTCCTGAAATATACGCGACCAGAGAAAGAGATTTGGAGGAAGAGCTTCCTTGGGATGTAATTGATAGTGGTATCAGCATCGATTATCTTAAATCTGAATGGAAGAAAGCAAGTGAAGCAAAAACAACCCGCGACTGTCGCTATGGATGTACAGGCTGTGGAGTAAACAGGTATACAAATTGCCCGGTGGGTGGAATTTACGCCAAGTAGAATTCGTAAGGTTATTAATAAATATAAAACAATCCAATGTATAAATATTATATCGAATTCAGCAAAATAGGTAATATAAAGTACATCTCTCATCTGGATATGCAGAGACTTTTTAAGCGTGCATTTAAATCCTGCGGCATTCCAATTGAGTATTCCCAGGGCTATAATCCCCATCCCAAAATGGGATTCGCGCAGCCTCTGTCCCTTGGATATACTGCATCAAAGGAATATATAGAGTTCGAAACAACAGAAAAGATTAACGCACTTTTTGCCTTGGATACACTTAGAAATGCGATGCCACAGGGGATTGAACTTCTTAAAATGGCTCCGTTAGAAGAATTAATAAATGAATTCAAAATAAACCCACAAAAATCACTGGCTGCATCGGTCGTGTCTGCGGTATATTCTGTCTTTCTGCCAATACCCTTTAGATTCCGCCATGAAGATGTTGAGAAACTCGTTTCCAATTATTTGGCGCAACCTGAGATAATGGCGAAAAAAAGAGAAAAGAAAACGAAGAAAATAGTCGATAAAAACATAAAGAATCAGATACGCTCAATCAAAGTTGTTTCCAGCAAGAGTCAACATTTTTCAAATAACGAAGAATCTATTTTGTCGAGAAATCAATCCAAAGATGCTGATTCATTGTCGAGAAATCAATCCAAAGATGTTGACTCATTGTCAAGAAATCAATCTAAAGATATTGATTCATTGTCGAGAAATCAATCTAAAGATACTGACTCATTATTATCGAGAGATTCGTACGAATCAGTTGACGAGAATCGAAAATCTTTTACTGAGCCCGAAAACAGCATTGTACTCCTGATGGAATTGGATTCAGGATCAACTTCCAATCTTAGTCCTGAGCAGGTCATTAGTTCCTTCACCGAATTTTCAGGGCTATATCTACCCAGAGAGGATATAGAGGTAAATAGGGACTATATGACTTTTTCCAACTAAACCTAGTACTTGCTTTCCCCATACAACTGATATAGACTTCTACTCAAACACTTTGATTTATAAAAGCGATTGGAGGTAGGCATGAACACATTTATAAAGAAATTGAAATATCGAATTCGCATATCTATTCCGGATGAAAGACAAAGGAAAAAGACGATTATAAAAGGTGCGGTCAGTATATTGGTAATACTGATCGCGCTTTTGTTTTTTGGTGAGAAAGGGGAAAGTAAGGGGAAAACAAAGATATCCAGCTTTAATTCTGATAAAGAAAAAATATATTCGTCTTCACTGAATGAATCAAGCATCGAAGATAAATCCGAATCATTAAGCAATATAAACATCAATACCAATACTTATAGCAATGACTCTAAACTGAATGATGATAAAGGATTTATTATCTACAGTAAGGATAACATTAGCAATAATAATAATAGCAATAATAACAATATCACTAATTATGAAAACGCGTTAAATGAATCCTCTAATCAAATTGAAGCTACTGAAAATCATTCAATTATCTGCGATATCAGTGGGGCTGTGGTTAATCCTGGGGTATATGAACTAACTTACGGACAAAGACTAAATGATTTGATTGAGCTGGCCGGAGGTTTAAGTGATGATGCTGATGTGAATAGAATCAACCGTGCCAGAATAGTTTCGGATAGTGAAAAGGTCTATATTCCAAGCATTGATGAGGATAATATAATTGCTTACAGCAATAGTATTGAATCGAATGATTCTGGATTAATGAACTCCGGAAACACTTACTATTCAAATGGATATTTAGATTCAAGTATTAACAATAACAATATCAATAACAACAACATTAATAATAATTCCGGCATGAATGGAACTAGTGGATCTGGATTTAAGAACGGATTAGTGGATATTAACCATGCGACGTCGGAGGAACTACAGTCTATCAAAGGAATAGGCCCATCCACAGCAGAGAAAATTATAGCATACAGAGAAGAAAATGGTGGTTTTGATAGAATAGAAGAGTTAATGAATGTATCTGGAATAGGTGAAAAAACATTTAAAAAAATGAAGGATTTTGTTACAGTATAAGCATTTTTGTGGTATACTCTCCAAGGCGCTATTTTTAGCGTGTTCAAGGCGATTAAAAATATGCTGATTAAAAGCAGTTTTTCATGGAGGATAAATGATTACTCAGGATAAAATAGATAGAATTAATGAGCTTGCCAGAAAAGCAAAGGAAGAAGGCCTAAGTGAAGAAGAACTGGCTGAACGTGATACGCTTAGAAAAGAATATATCGCAGCATTTAGGGCAAATCTAAAGGCGCAGCTTGATTCGATAAAGTTCGTGGATTCTGTAGAAGAAGCCGAGGCAATAGAGGAATCTATAGAAACAGAATTGAAGGAAGAAATTGCTGAACTAGAGACTTCAATAGACGAGCTTAAGCATATTAAAATCGATAAAGATAAGATAAACTGAGCTATATCAAAATAATTAAAAATTCAAACGTTAGCTGAGACTAATATTTATTATTGAAAGCATATGCGATAAACAGAGATTAGTATTGATTATGTAAACAATCGGAAAGATTGTTAAATAAATGTTTAATTGTATATATAATAAGGTATAAATACAAATGGTATATTAATAGCTAATACCGTTAAACTTGCAAATAATATACTGACTAAAAATCAATATATTGTGATTGACAGATTATTATTACAAAGATACACGAAATATAAAATAATTAAATTATGTAAACCAATAAAGGAGACTATATGGAACTAAGAGAAGTCTATTTAGACTATTCCGCGACTACACCTGTAAAGGATGAAGTCCTTCAGGAAATGCTTCCATTCTTTAGCGAAAGATATGGAAATGCTTCCAGTTTATACACACCGGGTCTTGATGCAAAGAGAGCAATAGACCATGCCAGAGAGCAGGTTGCACAGCTGATAAATGCTACACCGACTGAAATTTTCTTTACCGGAGGCGGTTCTGAATCTGACAACTGGGTACTTTATGGAGTTGCTGAAAAGCTTAAAAACAAAGGAAATCATATCATCACTACAGTTGAGGAGCATCATGCCATGCTTCATACGGCTGAGTTTCTGGAAAAGCAAGGTTTCCAAATCACATATGTTGGTATAGATAGCGATGGACGAATTGATTTGGACGAATTTAGAAATGCATTTACCGATAAGACCATTTTAGCCAGTGTAATGCTTGTAAACAATGAAATTGGAACAGTTCATCCGATAAAGGAACTTGCTTCTATAGCTAAGGAAAAGGGTGTTTATTTCCATACTGACGCAGTTCAAGGCCTTGGTAATGTTCCAATCGATGTTGTTGATATGGGTATAGACTTCTTATCAATGTCCGCTCATAAGATTTATGGACCAAAGGGCGTTGGCGCACTATATGTTAAGAAGGGTATCCAACTACCAAGCTTCATCCACGGCGGTGCACAGGAAATGGGACGTCGTGCAGGTACAGAGAATGTTCCTGGAATCGTTGGTTTTGGAAAAGCTGCTGAGCTGGCAAAGAATAATTTTGATGAACATGTCAAACACTGCAGCCAGCTAAGAGATTATTTGGCAGATCGCATCATAAATGAAATTCCACATTCCTTCATCAATGGAACGATGGAAGATAGGCATCCCGGGAATTTAAACGTAACATTCGAATACATTGAAGGCGAGTCGATACTACTTTTGATGGATTCCAGAAGAGTATGTGTTTCAACGGGTTCAGCCTGTTCATCAAAGTCACTTAAACCATCCCACGTTTTGGATGCTTTAGGGGTGTCCGATGAATTGATTCACGGTACTGTGAGATTCACAGTTGGTGATTTCACTACCAAGGAAGATATTGATTATGTCGTAGAGAATCTTAAAGAAGTTGTAGCCTGGCTGAGAGAAGTTTCACCACTTGGCCCGTATAAAGGTTGGAAATAGAGATTGTTTAAAGGAGAATAAAAATGGGACTTTATAATGATACAGTAATGGATAATTTCATGAATCCAAAAAATGTAGGTGAGATCGAGAATCCTGATGGCGTTGGAGTTTACGGAAGTCCGGTTTGCGGTGATATGATGCAGATGCATATCTCCGTTGACGAGAACGACGTTATAACTGATTGCAAGTTCAAGACTTTTGGTTGCGGAAGTGCGATTGCAAGTTCCAGCATGGCAACACAGATGATCATTGGAAAAACTGTCGATGAAGCATTGGCAATTACAAATAAGGATGTAGTGAATGAACTTGGAGGACTTCCACCTGTAAAGGTTCACTGCTCTGTTCTAGCTGATACAGCGATTAAGAGAGCGATCTACGACTATGCTCAAAAGAACGGAAAGACATATAAGGGTCTGGAAGGCTTTGATCCAAACGCAGAAGACGATGACGAGCATGAAGCTTGTGAGGTTTAATAATAACTGGCTTGAAGCTTGTATGCTTTAATCATCATTTATCTAATACGAGATCATATTTACGAGGTTGAATTATCAAAATGAATATAAAAATCAATCCTGAAGTTCAGGAAGCAATTAAAGAAGGGCGCCCGGTAGTTGCGCTCGAATCAACAATTATTTCGCATGGGATGCCATATCCACAAAACGTAGAGACGGCTCTTCAGGTCGAAAAAATCGTTAGAGAGCATGGTGGGATTCCTGCTACAATCGGAATTATTGATGGAATTGGAATAGTTGGAATGACTTCGGATGAAATCGAAGCATTTGGCAAAAAGGGTCAGGAGATTCCTAAGGTTTCCCGTCGAGATTTGGCAACAATTATGGCTACAGGGTCATGGGGTGCCACAACTGTTGCAACAACAATGATTCTAGCCAATCTGGCCGGCGTTGAATTCTTTGTTACAGGTGGAATAGGCGGCGTTCATAGAGGCGCCGAGCTTACCTTTGATGTATCTGCAGACCTGGAGGAACTAGCCAGAACCAACGTAACCGTTATTTGCGCAGGAGCAAAGGCGATTCTTGATTTGCCAAAGACTCTGGAAGTGTTGGAAACAAAGGGCGTTCCGGTCCTTGGTTATGGCACTGATGAACTTCCGGCATTCTATTCCAGAGAATCAGGCCTAAAAGTAGATAGCCGTGTAGATACTCCAGAAGAAGCGGCCGCTATAATCAAAATGAAGAGAGAACTAGGCTTGGACGGTGGTGTTTTGATCACCAATCCGATTTCAAAGGAAGAATCCTTACCCGCTGATGAAATAAATGTCGTGATTGAAAGTGCACTTTTGGAAATGGAAATGCTGGGCATCAAAGGAAAAGACTGCACACCATTCCTTCTCGCCAAAATTGCTGATCTTACCGGTGGAGATTCACTGGCAGCAAACATCAAACTTGTATTTAACAATGCAGCAGTCGGTACAGAAATAGCAAAGGCATATTTTGCGCAATAATGTAAATAACAATGGTATTTTGCGAAATGTTGCAAATAACACAATGGTATTTTGCGAAATGATTTTAAATACCAAATAAACGCCAAGCAATTACTAAGTAAAGCCATTCAAATACTAAGCAAATGCTAAGCAAGTAATAACAAACGATTAAAACGATTAATAGGAAAATACAATTATTAATAATATTTGTTTACAAAAGTATTATATTTGCTTTGATAATAGCAAACTTAAGCAAATTCAATGATTGAAAAAGAGAACTTTACAAATAATTCGATATGGGTTTTTGGCGGGGCCAATATAGATGTATGTGGGCACGCCGTAAATGATTTAATTGATTACGATTCCAATATTGGTGAAATAGAATTAAGTTATGGCGGGGTTGGGCGAAATATAGCCGAAGCCTGCCTTTTGTTTTTTGATGGTAATGCGGAAACAGATAATTCCATAGTTAACCTCGTGACTGCGTTTTCAACTGATTATTACGGTAGGCTTCTTCGTCAAGATTGCGAAGAATTAGGAATAGATATAAATCATTCCGTTATTACCGATAGGTATTCAACATCGATATATTTGGCAATCCTGGAAAGCCATCATGATATGCGACTCGGCATGAGTGACATGCGTATCCTGAATGAAATGACTAATGAAGTAATCGAAAACGCACTTAAACCGGTAAAGCCCGGAGATATCGTTGTTGTAGATTCAAATTTCAATGAAAACCAACTATCTTTAATCGTAAATATTATTGAAGAGAAAAACGCCAAGTACGCATACGCACATAGTAAGATTAGAATAGCTTCTGACCCCGTAAGTATAAACAAGATTCAAAGGCTAAAACCAATCATCTCTAATCTAAGCTTCTTCAAACCTAATAGAATTGAATCGGAAGCGCTTACCGGAATTCCAATCGTAGACGAAGAAACAGCAAAAGCAAATCTACTTTGGTTCCTTGAACATGGTGTAGAGGAGATTATTATAACCATGGCAGAAAAGGGTGTCTTGCTGGGATATAAGGTGGACAGCACTTATTCCTTGGAATGGTATACCCATAGAGTAATTGAATTGGAAAATGCAAACGGTGGAGGGGACAGTTTCAAAGGTGCATATTTATCTCAGCGAATCAAGGGCGTGCCACCAAAGGACGCTATTAAGTTCGCGATAGGTGCGGCCGTCTTAACGATTGAAACACCATCAAACAATCGCCGCAGCCTGAATTCGAAAATGGTTCACTCGTCTAAAGAAAACCTTCAGATAACCATTAAGCAATTATAAATCATTTTTATTAATGATTCCTCAGTATTCTAATTAACAATAGATTCCAAGGTGCAGAATTCAAAAAATGAAATCTGCACCGGTGCAAAATCTAAAAATCGGATTTTGCACCTCAGAATTCTATTCAATGATAGATCTCGGGTGAAGAATAAAAAAACGAAACAAAACCGCCGATTGCTCGGCGGTTTTGTGCATCTTTGGAACCTAAGTAGGTTGTTGTATTTTGACTCTGTCCGATCCAGGTAATCAATGTTTCCCAGTGTTTATCTGGAGCCTTTGTCGTACGGTATACCTTCGGCTTTTGGTGCTCTGGAATTCTTGGATGTGAATGCCAGAATGATTAAAGAGAAGATATATGGCATCATATTGTATACTGTGGACGGTATTCCCATAGA
Source organism: uncultured Eubacteriales bacterium (assembly GCA_902797405.1). Lineage (GTDB taxonomy): Bacteria > Bacillota > Clostridia > Peptostreptococcales > Anaerovoracaceae > Eubacterium_B. Next base: position 8,606 of record CADBSP010000031.1, read on the forward strand.
TGCGAGGAAGGGGAATCCTGTGTATACATTCGACAATGCTCTGAAGAATCCAAACAGGATAGCTGCAAGAGCAATTCTATGTGGTTTCCACTGACCAAAGATCATTACGGCCAGCGACAAGAAGCCGAATCCGGCAACACCCATGTCGAATTTCCACTCGGATACGCCGGCAGTGATATAGACTATACCACCGAGTCCACCTAAGAAGCCTGAAATCAAAACTCCAGCCCAACGCATCTTATATACGTTGATACCGACAGAGTCAGCAGCTTGTGGATTTTCTCCGCAAGCCTGAAGTCTTAGTCCGAACCTGGTCTTATATAGAATCACGTAAGATGCTATCAAGCAGATTACTGCCATCAGCATGAACCAGTTAAACTCAAAACTTCCGAAATAATGCAGGAAGGCTTTCTTTTGCTGTATGTACTGAACGGATGTCGATACATTATCAGGATTCTCAGCAGTATTAAGAGCTCTTACAAATACCGTAGCGGCAGCAGTCGCAAGAAGGTTCATTGCGGTTCCTATTAGAGTCTGATCAGCCTTGAAGTTGATGCTTGCTACTGCCAAGAGTATTGAATAGAGAACACCAACCAGGATGGAGACTATCGTTGTCATTAGTATAATCATTATAGCCGGGGTAGAAGGATCCATGGAACGCATTGTGATAGCGCCTCCCAGGGCTCCCATTACCATGATTCCTTCCAGTCCCAGGTTGATAACTCCGGAATGTTCGGAGAAGCATCCTCCCAGGGCAACTAGACAAAGCACAGAGGCGAATATGATTGTATATTGCAATAATAGTATCATTACTTTTCACCTCCCATTTCCTTTGCTACATCAGTAGCTTCGACAATTGTTTCTTCTGCTGCATCTGCGACTTCTGCAATTGTATTATCTACAGCGTCAGCGGCTTTTGTAATAGTTTCTTCTGCTGCATCTGCGACTTTAGCAGTTGTTTCTGAGTGTTCTTCAATAACATTTCCGGTTACCTTGGATGTTTCCGGTTGTTTCTTATTCAAATAATTATTGAATGCGAATTTAAAGAAGAATACAAATCCGCAGAGATAAATGATGATTGATGAAATCAGGTCTGAAATCTGTGATGGATAAACCGACTTATCTATCAAAGCTCCGCCATCCGTAATGTTCTGTATAAAGAATGAGGCGAAGATTGTTCCTATAGGATGGAGACCTCCCAGGAAGGTTGCGGCGATTCCGTTAAATCCCATTCCTGGAACTGAAGTCTGAGTTGTGGACCATTCCTGATAACCTGTGAGGAAGAGGAAGGATGCACCGATTCCAGCCAGAGCACCACCAATTGCCAGGGTTATGATGATGTTTTTCTTTTCCTTCATACCAGCATATCTGGCGGCTTCTTTATTAAATCCTGTAGCTCTGAGTTCGTATCCGAATTTGGTTTTGCTAAGCACGATCCAAATCACTATAGCAAAGACAATCGACAGTGTAATCGCAATTGTTGCGGTATTGTTATTTGCGAATAATTTACCCATAATTCCTCGGGGAAGGAGGGCGTCAGGATTACCTGATGAAAGCCTTACAGTATATGGACTGCTTGGGTCCTTGGCCTTTCCCTTTGATAGAAGGGTATTTGTCATGTAAAGCATAATCCAGTTCAGCATGATGCCTGAAATTACTTCATTAACATTTCTATAAGCCTTTAGGAATCCGGAAATAGCACCGATCAAAGCTCCTGCACATGCGGAGAATATCAGGCATAAATACCAAGGCATTCCGAAGACCAGTGCGCAGTAGAGACCTGCACATGCTCCGGCTTCATACTGACCTGCAGCACCGATATTAAATAGACCAACCTTATAGCAAAAGCATATTGACAGGGCGCACATAAGGAGAGGCGCTGTCTTAGCTAGAGTATTACCAAGTGCCTTTATTTGAGCAGCTTGGCTGGATCTGGTAAAGAAGTTAAGCAAAATAGTCTTTATGGATTCTCCGGCTCCAGATGGGTTGATTATCAGAAGAACGACGTATCCAATAAGTAGTCCTAGCACAATGCAGAGCAGGGAGGCGATTATCGCCTGGAAAGAAGGATTCTTTAGTACACTTTTCTTTTCATTCATTATGCATCACTCCTTTCCGCATTATTATCTGTTTCAGTATCTATTTTTTCATGTCTGGATGTATCCAGCACTTCAGATTCTTCAACTTCACTAGTACCGGCGTCTACGATTTTATTGCGTTTGGCGCCAGCCATGTAGAGACCTAATTCCTCGACAGTTGTCTTCTTTGGATCAAGTTCGCCAACGAGTTCACCTTCATACATAACAAGGATTCTGTCGGGAACATTCATAACCTCTTCCAGTTCAAGGGAGATGAGAAGAACAGCTTTACCGGAATCTCTTTCATTAATAAGATTTCTGTGAACACCTTCTATTGCCCCAACATCTAAGCCACGAGTAGGTTGGACAGCGACCAAAAGGTCATGGGCCTTATCGAGTTCTCTGGCGATAATTGCCTTTTGCTGGTTTCCTCCGGACATTGCTCTAGCGATTGTTGTGGAGCCTTGTCCTGATCTGACATCATAGTTTTTCTCAAGCTCTCCGGAATAATCTCTTATACTTTTCTTCTTCAAAAATCCGGAACCAGAGGAGAAGTCGCTTTCGTAGTATCTCTGAAGAACCATATTGTAATCCAAAGGATAATCCAGAACCAATCCGTGTTTATGTCTATCCTCAGGTATGTGGCTCATGTGTCTACTTCTTTTACGAATGGAATGGCGTGAAATATCCTCGCCGGAAAGGAGGATTTTACCTTCAACTAAAGGTTCCAGTCCCGTAAGTCCATATACAAATTCCGTCTGTCCATTACCGTCGATACCTGCGATACAAACTATTTCTCCGGCTCTAACCTTTAGGCTAACATTCCTTACGGCGTTGTTTGCATGTAGCTTGGAGGCTACGCTCATATTCTCAATTTCCAAAACAACTTTGCCGGGATTAGCAGGCTTTTTATCGACTACCATTTGAACATCACGGCCAACCATCATTCTGGAAAGCTCTTCTTTGGTTGTGTTTTTAACCTCAACTGTACCGACGTATTTTCCACGACGAAGAACCGTAACTCTGTCTGCAACTTCCATGATTTCATTTAATTTATGGGAGATGAAGAGTATGGATTTACCCTCGGCAGCAAGGTTCTTCATGATGACCATAAGTTCATCAATTTCCTGAGGGGTGAGAACTGCGGTAGGCTCATCAAAGATCAAAATCTCATTATCTCTATAGAGCATCTTTAGAATCTCGGTTCTTTGCTGCATGCCGACCGTAATGTCTTCAATCTTAGCGTCAGGGTTAACAAGAAGTCCATATCGTTCGGACAATTCCTTTACCTTGGTTCTGGCTTCATCCATCTGAAGGATGCCACCCTTGGTAGTCTCTACGCCGAGGATGATATTTTCCAAAACCGTAAAGCATTGAACGAGCTTAAAATGCTGGTGTACCATTCCGATACCCAGGTCATTGGCGTCATTCGGGTCTTTAATTGTTACTTCTTTTCCGTCCTTTTTTATGACACCTTCTTCGGCTTGATATAAACCAAAGAGGACGGACATTAGAGTGGATTTGCCGGCACCGTTTTCCCCGAGAAGGGCATGGATTTCGCCTTTTTTAAGCTGTAATGTGATGTTATCGTTAGCGATGATGCCGGGGAATCGTTTGGTGATGTTAAGCATTTCTATAGCATAGGGGCTATCCATAAACAATTTCCTCCGAACAAATATTAAAAGAATTAACACAATTAAGTAATTATATCACAAATATTCCGAATATTGAATTCCATATTTTGATAATTGAGAAAAAGTTAACAAAAAAAGGGATGGCTCTTTGAAGCCATCCCGATTCGTCATTAAATTCTTCATCAGGGTGGGGAAGCCCCAGCTCCTGATACAGATTGTGTATCAAAGACTTATTAGCCCTTGATTGTTCCCTGATGCTCAACCTTAACTGTCTGAGTCTGAGGTGATGCAGAACCATCAGCAGGAACGCTGTCTGTGGAATCATCAACTGTACGTGTTCCGTTGAAGAGTTCGCCAACCAATGCCTTATAGTCATCAGCTGTGAATCCATCAGCAAACTGTGTTGTTTCTGGAAGCTGTACGTAGTTGAGTGTTGGATCTTCGGATACGAGACCGAGTGTCTGAATCTGACCCTTGTAGGAATCCCATTCGCCTGCCTGGATTGCACCAAGGAGGGTATGTACTGTAGGAGCAAGACCCTTCATAGCGGATGTTACTGTCATTCCGGCACCGTAGCCACCGTCGATTATAGCAGCCTGGTCAACGTCAACACCGATAACCTTGCCGCCTGTTTTTGCTGCAGCTTCAGCTGCAGATGTGAAGATACCACCGCCGCAAGCGAATACGCATTCTGTACCTGCGCTGTACCATGTGTCCATAGCAGCTGTGATGTCAGCATCGCCGAAGAACTGTCCGCCATAAACGTACTTTATTTCTACGCCGCTTACACCATTTTCCTGTGCAGCTGCATCAGCACCCTGAACGAATCCGTAACCATAGCGCTGTACTGCAGGAACTGCCATACCACCGAGGAATCCAAGCTTTGTATAGCCGAGCTTTACAGCTGCATAACCAGCCATATAGCCAGCAAGCTCTTCCTTATAAACTGCGCTGAATACGTTGTCAGCATTGAATTCTCTGGCGCCATATGCTGTGAGGTCGCCTTCACTTACGTCCAATGCAACGAACTTTGTGTCAGGATAGAGGGGAGCAACCTGATAAATAGCTTCTGCAAATGCGTAACCAGGCATTACGATTACGTTGTATCCATCTTCAATTGCTTCTTCGATTGAAGAGATACGGTCAGCATCAGCATCTGTTGCAGGCTTTTTGTAGGTGAATTCTACACCGTTTGCATCGCAGTATGCTTTGCAGGCTTCATATGTTGTCTGGTTGAAGGACTGGTCAGTGATGTCACCGTAGTCTGTAACCATTGCAACCTTCATGTCGCCGGCTTCAGCTGTTTCTGCTTCTGTCTCAGTTTCTGTTTCAGCTTCTGTTGTTTCAGTAGCATTGTCTGCTGCAGGTTCTTCAGTCTTCTTTCCACAAGCAAAGAGTGAGAATGCAAGCATAAAGATTAATGCTACTACAAATACTTTCTTCTTCATCTTAATTAATTCGCCTCCTTAATAATCATAAAAACTATCTCGTACATTTTAGACGGCAAATGTGAAAAAAGCAAGTAGGTTTTTTGAATTCTTTTTAATTCTTTTTATGGCTGTTAAACTTGATAGAAAATACCTTTTGATATATAATTTTGTAGTTATGGATACATTAGAAAAATCATTAAGTGAATATAAGATTTGGCTCGATAAGACCAAAAACGATTCATATATGCAAAAGGAGCTCGCGCAGCTTGAAAGCTCTCCTGACGAACTGATGGAATGCTTCGCAGGAGATTTGTCTTTTGGTACTTCCGGGATTAGGGGAATTATAGGTCCGGGACCCAGGAGAATAAACAAATATGTAATTGCAAGGGCGACTCAAGGCTTATCCGACTATATTAATATGCGAGCAGAGAAGGGCGAAGATGTCAAAAAAAGAGTGGTTATAGCCTGTGACAGCAGGAGGTTTTCCACACAGTTTGCCAAAGAAACTGCCGAAGTCCTTTCGGGAAACGGCATTAAGGCATATCTTTTTTCAGAGATTTCTCCCGTACCGCTTCTCTCATATAGTATAGGCGTCTTAGACTGTGACTACGGCATTATGATTACCGCCAGCCATAATCCAAGTATTTTCAATGGTTATAAAGTATACAACAAATATGGATATCAGGTGGTGGGAGAAGAACCAAAGGCAATTTTGGATGCAATTAATGCCAATGATTTCTTTGATTCCATAAAGAAAAGTACGGATAATATTGAACTACTTGAGGACGAAATTCCGGATGAATTCTCTAATAAAATCAAAGAAATAACCCAGCCTTTTGCCAGAAAAGAAGATGAACCTGATATAAGAATTGTTTATACGCCGCTAAATGGTGCAGGACGCAATTACGTATACAGAGCTCTTCACGATGCCGGATTTAACAACGTTATTTCGGTTCCCAGCCAGGATGGATTTGATGAAAACTTTACTACCTGTAAGAAGCCGAATCCTGAGAAACTCTCAGCATATAACGAGGCTTTTAAGGTGTTGGACCAGGTTGGGGCAGATATTATAATTTCAACGGATCCCGATAGCGATAGAGTTGGTGTTGCGCTTGTTCACGATGAAACTAAAATAAATCTCACCGGCAATCAAATCGGCCTTTTGATATTGGATCATCTTTGTAAAATCAGACCGCCTAAGTCCGGACAGGTTGTATTTAGAAGCATCGTTTCCACGCCTTTGTTTGACAGAATGGCAGACGCAAATGGTCTGGATACCAGGTATACATTGGCTGGCTTTAAATACATAGGGAATGCGTTACAGGGCATGATAGACGAGGGAAATGAAGCCGATTATTATTTTGGATTTGAAGAGAGCCACGGCTATTTGATTTCACCATTCCTAAGGGATAAGGACGCAATTTCCTCTGCAGTCATCCTTGCATCAATTGCCGCTAAACAAAAGAAACGCGGCCAGGACTTAATCGACCATCTGGAGGAAATATACGGTAATTACGGGACTTTAATCGATCGAGCAAAGAATTTTACATTCGAAGGACTAAAGGGCCAGGAAACCATGAATAATATCATGGAATACCTGAGAAATGAAGTCACTGAGAAAATAGGTGATTTATATATAGAAGACAAAGTTGATTATCTAAGCGATGATACCAATTTGGATAAAGCAAATATAATCAAGTTTGACATGGATGACGGAAGCACTGTAATTGTAAGGCCTTCAGGGACTGAACCAAAGATTAAGGTCTATATGTTCCTGACCGATCCAACTTCAGATATCGATAAAGCTATAACCGCAATTATGGATGACTTTAGATAATTAGATTATTTATTAAGTGAATAAAATAGCTAATCATATTATGGCTAGCTTATAGAAGCAAAAACAAATCAGGTTGTTAAATCATAGGAGGAAAACTTAACCGATGGACAATGGACTTAATTCAATAAGAAAAGCTTTTAGGGATTTTTATGTCAGCAAAGATCACTACCCGGCAAAGAGTGCATCCCTTATTCCACAGGACGATAAATCTCTTTTGATTATCAATTCCGGAATGGCACCATTAAAGAAATACTTTGCCGGACTGGAGAAGCCTCCTGCAAAGCGCATGACTACATGCCAGAAATGCGTTAGGACAGGGGATATTGAGAATGTTGGAAAGACATCCAGACATGGAACTTTCTTCGAAATGCTCGGCAACTTCTCCTTTGGAGACTATTTTAAAGAGGAATCTCTTAACTGGGGATGGGAGTTCATTACCAAGGTTTTGGAGCTTCCAACCGATAAGCTTTGGGCTACGATTTATCAGGATGA
>CADBSP010000032.1 GCA_902797405.1 uncultured Eubacteriales bacterium
AAAGGATGCTATTAGCTCCATAAAGAATGGTTCCACAAGCAGTTCTCCTTTTGTGTCTGTAAAGCTTGGGATTTCGACATATTTATATAGCGTTTCTTTGATGTCCTTAGCTATTCTATCAAAGTTTAATTCATGGTTCATATTTGCCTCCGTGTTTTCTATGGCCGTTAATATGCGATAGATTAAAGTTGTATGTATTATTTCTATAATCTATTTTTCAGCAATTATCGTGCATAAGTATTATAACACTTCACATCACCTTATGATATAATTATAACAACTTATTATTAAAGAGAATTACGAAAGGAAATGCCATGAGAATCGAAGAACGTCTTATCAAGTATTGCATGATTGACACTCAATCCGATCCAAATAACGAGGACGTTACTCCCTCCTCGGAGAAACAATTTGACCTGGCCAGAGTGCTTGAACAGGAATTGAAGGATCTGGGACTGGAAGATGTTGTTTTGGACGAGCATTGCTACGTATACGCTAAGCTGCCCGGGAACATAGAAAAGAAATGTCCAACAGTTGGGTTTCTGGCGCACATAGATACTGCTCCCGACTTCAGCGGCACCAATGTAAATCCCAGGATAATCGAGGATTTTGATGGCGAGGATATTGTTCTAAACGAGGAGCTTACTATTTCCATGGACAGTTTCCCTTGGATGCGCGATTTGAAAGGAAAGCGTCTCATGGTGACCGATGGCACCACTCTTTTAGGCGCCGATGACAAGGCCGGAATAGCCTCAATCATGGAAGCTTTGGTGTATTTAATCGATCATCCTGAGATCAAACATGGAGACATCGCCATCGCATTCACTCCCGATGAGGAAATCGGACATGGCGTTAGATTGTTTGATACCAAGAGATTCGGCGCGGACTTTGCTTACACAATGGATGGAGACACGGTTAGCGAAATTTCCAATGAAACCTTCAATGCGATGGCCGCCAAAGTCACAATTAAGGGTCTCTCTATTCACCCCGGCTCCGCTAAGGATAAAATGATTAACGCCGCTCATATAGCAGCTGAATATGCTATGATGCTCCCTTCTCATATGGTTCCGGAGCACACCGAAGGGTACGAAGGATTCATTCACCTCCACAATATAAAAGGTGATTGCTCCTCGGCAGAGATTGAATACATCATTCGCGATCACGATAAGAGCAAATTAAAAGATAAGGTTGAAATAATGACTAAGGCCGCGGATTACCTGAAGGAGCTCTACGGTCAGGACGTTGTAAACATTAGTTTTACCGATTCATATAGCAATATGTTTGAGGTATTGAAAGATAAGCCTGAGGTCACAGAAATCGCAATGGAAACTCTTAGGGAGCTCGGTTTCACACCAGTCATCACTCCGATTCGCGGAGGCACCGATGGTTCTGGTCTAACCTTCATGGGAGTCCCCTGCCCCAACCTGGGAACCGGCGGCGGCAACTTCCACGGCCCATATGAATACTGTGTGATTGACGAACTGGAACAATCAGTCGAGCTCATAGTCGGAATAGCAAAGAAAGTCTCGGAACTTTAACGCGGAGCTATAATTATAGCTGCGTAATATAACCGCGTAATAAATACACGTAATACCAAAGTGGAGTTTTTTATCAAAAGCCTGTAAATAAAATGCCAAGGCCAAATGGAAAGGGAAAGGACTGAATTATGAATTACAAAGAAGTTTTTCCTTTGGACAATTATACTATTGAACGCTCCATGACTTTTATTCAGGAGTCACTGTCCAAGCTTCATGTCGGCAAAAGAGAGAAGATTAAGACTGAATTACTCTGTGAAGAAACTATAGCTCAGCTCATTGCAAATGCTCCTACTGATAGCACATTGCAGGTTCAAATAAAAAAGGGACTGGGACAGACAAGCGTAAACCTAAAGATGAATGGCGAGGAATTCGACATTTCATCTGATGCCAGTCTGCTTGGAATAGATCCTGATGAGACAGAGTCTACTGATGCCATAAGATCTATTGTCTTAATGTCGTTTGGCGACAACTATAAGCAAACCCATGAGAAGGGTCAAAACAAAGTAAGGATAGTTGTCGATGGCGCCAAACAAAGTCTTTATTTTACGCTCTTTGCCCTGGTTCTAGGAGTAGCATTTGGTCTAGCATTGAAATACTTGATCCCGGAAATGGCCTCGGATGTAATATGCAACTATCTACTCGTTCCTTTTAAGACTGTTTTTATGAATGCCTTAAAAATGATTATTGCTCCAGTGGTCTTTCTTTCAATTATCACTTCTTTCTCGCAATACGGCAGCATTTCTGAATTTGGAAAACTCGGCGCCAAGGTGATGGGCTTCTATTTCTTTACGACCATCTGTGCTGTTTTGCTCGGATATGCTGTTTTTCATGTTATTCAACCGGGTGAATTTGGTTTTGCTTTAGGTGGCAACATCGAGTCATTCGAAATAGCACTGGATGCAGATACATCAGTCCTAAATACATTAATTAATATTGTACCGTCAAACTTCCTGTCTCCGTTCTTGGAATCCGATACACTTCAGCTAATGTTCCTGGCTGCAATTTGCGGTGTGGCTCTTGGAATGATTGGAGAGCATGCCACAATTCTGAGAGATATCTTTGTTTCTCTCAATTCACTTTTCCTAACCATAACCAGATTAATAACTAAGGCGATGCCTCTAGCTGTGTTCTGTTCAATGTCAATCCTGGTTAGGACGGTGAACACTTCGACATTCGGGCATTTGGTAAGCGGAGTTGGAACTCAGTTAATTACCGTAGTACTAATGATGACTACGTATGGTTTAATTATTCTTTTGGTTGCTAGATTGAATCCGCTAACCTTCTTCAAGAAGATAAAAGAAGGCAGGTTAACCAGTTTCACTCTATCCTCAAGTTCTGCAGCAATGCCAACCAATATGAAAATCTGCACGGACAAGCTCGGTATTTCTCCTAAGGTATGCAATTTCTCAATCCCCCTAGGTGCGACGGTAAATATGGACGGAACATGTATCTTCCTCTCCGTCATGGGACTTTTCCTGGCAAGGGCTTACGGAATAGATGTTACTGCATCTCAACTATTACCACTTGCATTCACCATTATCCTTTTATCTCTAGGCGCACCCGGAATACCGGGCATCGGTATCATTTGCATGGGGATTGTGCTAAATGTTTTAAATGTACCTCTAGATGCCATTAGCTTAATAATTGGAATAAATCCATTAATTGATATGGTCGATACTGCGAACAATACTACCGGCGATATGGCAATTTCACTCGTAGTCGCCAAATTGGAAAAGCTGTTGAACGTTGAGAAATTTAACAGCTAGATAAATGCTGTTTGAATTTAACTTTAGAGATTACAGGGGGTAATTACATGAAAAGAAAGGTGCTAGTTTTTGTGCTCTTGATTGCGTTAATAGCAACAAGCGGATGTGCGAAAAAAGAAAATGCAACAAGCGAGCCTGAAGCACAGGAGACCGCGGCAGAACCGGAGGCTGAAGAGGAATCGGAAACTGTGGAGGAATCGGAAGCTGTGGAGGAATCGGAAGCTACGGAAGAATCAGAAACTACGGCAAATCCTGAAGGCCGAGTAGTCCTAGGCAATGAGCAGTTTGATGAATACATACCTTTGCTTGACGGTAAGCGCGTTGCACTGTTTTCCAATCACACTGGTATCGTTGGGGACGAGACCAGTTTCTCAAATGACGATCCCGAAGATGCAGACTTAATACAGCTC
>CADBSP010000033.1 GCA_902797405.1 uncultured Eubacteriales bacterium
CTGCCTGAAAGGCGATTTCTCCAGCAAAAGACAAGAACGCCTGGCACTATACATTATGGAACTCTTAGGTCTCAACCTAAGAAGGGTTGGCCTGGCTACCGCGGAGCACCCATTCTCAACCAATATGGGGTCTCACTTCGATGAGAGAATTGTCACCAAATATTCCAGAAAAGATTTCACTTTTTCTCTATACACAATGCTATATGAATGTGGACACGTCCTGAGCGAGATGGGTCAGGACGATGCCGTCGGGTATACAGTTATCGATGGCAGTGCGACCATGGGATTCTTGGAGAGCCAAATGCGATTCTATGAAAACATGGTTGGAAGAAGTAAGACTTTCATAAACTTTTTGTATCCAAAACTGCAAACATTTTTTGCCGATTCACTAAGAAAATGTTCCCCTGATGAGCTCTATCTGGCAGTCAACAAAGTTACCAAAGGCCCCATAAGAATGGGCTCTGATGAAGTGACAAATAACCTTCACGTTCTCATCAGATATGAAATCGAAAAAGCGATGATGGATAAAAGCATGACTATCCAGGACCTTCCGGATGCTTGGGCTGAGAAGTATAGGGAATACCTGGGTTTTGAGGTAAAAGACCCTACGCAGGGAGTCCTTCAGGATATCCACTGGGCTGATGGTGCAATCGGTAGCTTCCCAACGGCGGTTCTCGGTAACGTCTACTCGGCAGTGATCGTAGAAAAAATGAGGGAAGACCTCGACTTTGAGACCTGCCTGAAAGAAGGCAATTTTACCGATATAAACAAGTGGCTTCGTGAACATTTTTGGAGATGGTCCGGGATATATGATACCGGCAAAATCATGGAGCAATATGTTGGAGTCAAATCGATTAGCAGCGAACCATATATAAAATATCTGACAAATAAATATAGCGAAATATATAATTTATAAAACCAAATCGTTATCAACCATAGACTATAAGTGTAGAGCAATAAACCAATTATTAACTGCTACAGAAAGGAAACACATGGAACTCAATAAGGCAAGGCAAGACTTAATTAAGCTACAACAAAGAATGGCTGCATATTCCCATGCAACCGGAGCAATTCACTATGACGGAGAAACGGTAGCACCAAAGGGCACCTACCAAAACCGTGCCCAGTCCCTGGCGATTCTATCGGAAGAGATGTATAAGATTTCAACGAGTGCGGAAACCGTAGAACTACTGGAATTCCTGGATGCCAACAAAGAATCCTTGGATGAGAAAGAACGTAGGATGGTATACCTGATGCTTAAGGGGCTCAGGGATATGAAGAAGATTCCAATGGATGAATACGTGGAATACAGAAGACTGCTGGTTCAGTCTGAAGCAGTCTGGGAAAAGGCAAAGCGTAATAACGACTTTGAAAGCTACCGGCCATATCTGGAGAAGGTCTTTGCTACAACAAAGAAATTCGCAGAATATTGTGCACCGGAAAAAGACCCATATGACTATTGGCTAAACGAATACGAAGAAGGCATGGACATGAAGTTCTGCGATGAATTCTTCGGAGAACTAAAAGAAAGAATCGTTCCGCTGCTTCATAAAATCGCGGAAAAACCTCAGGTTGATGACAGCTGCCTAGCGGGAGATTTCCCGGAATATAAGCAGGAAGAACTATCGCTTTATTTGATGGATGTACTTGGCCTGGATAAGGAACACGTCGGTTTATCAACAACCGAGCATCCATTTACAACTAGCCTGGGCTCGCACCTGGACGAAAGAATAACCACACACTATCACAGAGACAACTTCGCATCATCTCTATACAGTGTCGTTCATGAAGGCGGACATGCGCTCTATGATACAGGATCAGAGGACGATCTAGCATACACTGTTTTAGATGGTGGCGTGTCCATGGGAATCCACGAGAGCCAAAGCAGATTCTATGAGAATCTAATCGGAAGAAGCAAGCCTTTTATAAAGCATATTTATCCGAAGCTGGTGGAACTGTTCCCGACTCTCAGCCAATACACGGAGGACGACCTCTACCATGCAGTCAATAAGGTCATGCCTTCCTTCGTCAGAACGGAATCCGATGAGGCCACATACTGTCTCCACGTCATGATTCGCTACGAATTGGAAAAAGCCATTCTGCATGATGAATTGGAAGTGAAGGATCTTCACGCAGCATGGAATGCCAAATACAAGGAATACCTGGGAGTCGACGTTCCGAACGACACAAAGGGAGTTCTTCAGGACAGCCATTGGTCCTTCGGCGCAATCGGATATTTCCCATCCTATGCTTTAGGTAATGCCTATGGCGCACAGTTCATGAAGAAGATGAAGGAAACCGTAGATGTGGAAGAATGCTTATCAAAGGGAGACCTTGGCCCAATTAATGAGTGGAACCGCGAATATATATGGAAACACGGATCGCTGTACGAACCAAAGGAAATCCTGGAGAGAGTACTAGGTGAACCTTTCTCCACCGACCCATATCTAACATACTTGGAAGAAAAATTTGGAGAAATCTACGGCCTGTAATAATCAAAATATATAGAAATAACTGAGGGGCGCTTCTGTCTTTGGAGCGCCCTTTGTGTAAATAAGCAGTTCACTTATCAGAGAGAAAAATCTTTTTCAAATGTGACGAGAGTATAAAAAAAAGGGACATCTATTAGGAGCCCTTAACATAAGGCAATCAATTAAAGGTAAGACAGGAGGATTAAAATGTTTGGAAAAAAGAGAACAGGAAAGAATAATTTGGCAGTAATCTCTTTGGGATTAGCCTTACTCATGGTAGCAATGAGTGCAATCTCAGGGGTAGCGGGTTGGGCTACACTGGTTTATGCCGATGAATCTGTGGGTGAAGATGTGGATGCGCTCCAAAATCTAAGATTTGCAGGTAAAGACCGCTATGAAACAGCCTTTGCTATTGCGGATTATCTTTGTTCCGGAGAATCAGACGGACCGTTTAATGGCGTTACAGTAGCATATGGAGGAAACTTCCCGGACGCGCTCTCTGCGGGATATCTTGCAGCAGAAGACAGTAACTGCCCTATTTTACTGATTAATCCTGATAAAGAAACTAAAGTGCTGGAGTATATAAAGAAGAATGCGGATAAGGACGCATATATCTATTTAGTTGGCGGAAAATCCGTGGTTAGCGAAAGATTTGAGAAAAATGTAAAAGCTGCAGGGTTCGAAAACGTCGTGAGACTCGCAGGAAAAAATAGATATGACACCAATATGACTATTCTTAGATATTTACATCCTGCGCCGGAAGGCAGTGGAGAATATACAGGAATACCTCTTCCACAGGACCTTCTAATCGCGACCGGAAAGAATTTCCCGGATGCACTCTCCGCTTCAGCGGTATTTCAAATGCCTTTGATGCTCGTAGCAGATAAGCTAAATAAAGATCAACTGGACTGGATAAAGAAAGTAGGAATCAAAAGCTTTACTATAGTCGGAGGAACAAGCGCTGTATCCCAGGGCATAGAGGATGAGCTTAATAAGCTTGGAATGGTAAAGAGACTGGCGGGAGCTAACCGCTGGGAAACTTCCATCAAAGTTGCAGAAGAATTCTTTGGTTCTCACACAGCGATTCTTGCTACAGGGCATAACTTCCCGGATGCATTATCTGCTGCGCCTTTGGCCGAGCGTCTATTATCGCCTATAATCCTCGTTGGAGAGAATAATTGGCAGCATGCCGAAAAATACGTAGAGCATAACAGATTCTCTACTGCAGCGATAGTCGGAGGCACCTCAGTGATTTCCGATGAATTGGTAGAAAAGATCATGGAAAACTGGAATGCGATTGCACCGGTTCATTACAGGGCAAGCGTAGTTAATGATTTCTCTGCAGAACTATTAAAGTATAGCGAGAGAATGATTTCCGAAAAGGGAGAGCTGGGCAACACTTTGCTCTCACCTATATCTGCGCTCTACGCACTTAAGATGACAGAAACCGGAGCAGCAGAAAATACATATACAGAAATTGAAACCCTAATAATGGGAGATAATGGCGGCACTTATTCATCAATGGATATGGCCGGATACCTGGATGAGGTTGCAAGATATAGAGATAGATTAGATCCACCACCGGTTCCGTATGCCGGGGAAGATGGTGGAGCAATCGATAGTTCCGGCGGTTCCAATGAAGATAAGGAAGTCGCACCACAGCTTAGCATAGCCAATTCCATGTGGATAAAGGATGATCCTAACCTGGAGGTGAAAGAGGAGTTCATTGAATATAACGAACGCGAATATAAGGCAGGCGTATTTAAAACCGTCTTTGATGAGGCTGCCAGACTGAGAATAAATAGCTGGATAGAAGAGCATACCGGAGGAACCATAAAAGACATGCTATCAGAGCTTTCGGATGATGCGATCATGCTCCTTATTAATGCTCTTGCCTTTGATGCAAACTGGTATGAACCTTTTGACGCAAAAAATGTGGAAACAGACGGCATCTTCCACGGAACCAAAGGGGATACAAAGGTTCCTTTGATGCGCAGCATGGAATATAACTATCTGGTAGACGATAACGCAACAGGTTTCCTTAAATCTTATGAGGGCTTAAACTTCGCCTTCGCAGCGCTTCTTCCGGATACGGGTGTAAATATAGATGACTATGTTCAGAGTCTAACAGGGGACAAACTGAGCAGAATCTTGGCAAATCCAATCGGCCACGATGTTTTAATCAAACTTCCGAAGTTTGAAGTTGAAAGTGCCATGAGCCTAAGCGATACACTTAAGACTATGGGTATCAAAGATGCCTTTGATCCAATTCGTGCAGATTTCAGCGAACTCGGAAAATACAATGTGCCGGGATTCAATATCTGTGTCGGAGATGTTCTCCAGAATACATATATCAAGGTTGATGAAAAGGGAACAAAGGCCGGAGCTGCAACTGTAGTAGTTGTGGACGTTGCGTCTGCCCCAATCGATCAGAAGCCTCCGTTTGAAGTATACCTGGATCGTCCATTCGTCTATATGCTGATAGATACCAATGAGCATATGCCGCTCTTCATCGGCGTAATCAGAAATCTCGGATAGATTGCATAGATGTAGCGGCTTCATAGTTTCCTCGAAAACCATGAGAATATTAAATAATTAAGCCGAGAGGGATGGGAGCCGTGAAACGTCCTCGAATTATGCGAGGTTATTTAAAACAAAGCCGAGAGGGGATGGGCACTGTGAAACGTCCTCGAAATTTGCAATAATACCAAAAAAATAAAAAGCACCTTCGTGGAGTCATCAACGGGGGTCCCCAGCCCACTGGATGAC
>CADBSP010000034.1 GCA_902797405.1 uncultured Eubacteriales bacterium
GTCATCCAGTGGGCTGGGGACCCCCGTTGATGACTCCACGAAGGTGCTTTTTATTTTTTTGGTATTATTGCAAATTTCGAGGACGTTGCCACCCTATGATTCATCTCTAGCGGTAATATAATAAAATGTTAGCAGGTACGTTTCCTCATTGGCAACCCTGAACCGTCACAATAAGGTGCTAGTATGTTGTGGGTGGGTCGTAGAATTCGAAGATGACGGAATCGTTCTCCCTTTTGTCTCTTTCAGGGGTGCCGCCCATATCCTCCGGATGACTGGTCCATACCATCTGCATTGCTCCCAGTAGTCTGGCCAACTTAATGGGCCAAGGTCTGTTTCCTGTCTTATATGCGATGAAATGCGGACGACCCATCATATTGAAAAGGCATCTGGATACAAAGAACCTTAACAAAGTCGAACCCTTTTTCTCGAAATCCTTATACTGATTGGAAAGCTGTCCGCGAAGCACCACAGGAGCATTGTATCTAAGCCATTTAACCACAGCCGGATCAAAGCTCTCTACACAATAATCACCTTCGTATGGAGCCAATAACTCCATAGTCTTCTGAACCAAAGGAATACTATCGTCACATGGCTTTATTTCCACTATAATAGGAGTCCTGCCTTCCACACATTCCAATACATCTGTCAAAAGTGGAACTCTGAACTCCGTCCCGAATAAGCCATATTCCAATATTTCGTTATAAGTCAAATCCTGCACATCCAAATCAACCCCACAAGGTCTCATCAAATTAGGATCGTGAATAACGATGACTTCTTTATCCTTGGTGAGCCTGACGTCCAATTCCATTCCATATCCAGCATTACATGCTGCATCAAAAGCGGCAACAGTATTCTCCGGAATAGAGTTGTCCTTCGTGTGAAGTCCCCTATGAGCAAAATACCTGTTCATGAAAGGAGCCTTCATTTCAGGTGTTGATTTACCGGGTGCCACCATCACACCGACGTATAAAACATATACAACTATTATTAATATAATTATTATCAGTACTTTAAAAATCATAATGTCAACTAACCGTTTCTTTCCCCTTAGCAATTGGCACTATATGATACTTTATCAAGTTCTATCAAAATGTTACTGAATGTATCAAGACACCTTAGATGTGAAGCTTTCCCGCATACGAAGATACACCAAATGGGAAGCTCTACCGATTCAACCATCCCAAATGTGACATTTGTTATTTAAAAGAAGATAAAAATATAGTACAATACCATGTAGAAGCGTCATAGGCAACACATCTAGAAAGCTCGTTGTCATATCTAACACATTGGATCTAAAACTCGAGTTATATTCAAACGCGTTGTTTTCGGAGGAAACATGAAACTAAATTACAAGCGCACCATATTTGTTGGCTTTGCTTTCTTTCTTATATGTGCTTTCTGGCAGGCATATGACAATACCATTCCTTTGATACTCACAAATAAATTTGGCTTATCCCAGACCATGTCCGGCGCCATAATGGCATTGGACAACATCCTGGCACTGTTTATGCTTCCTCTCTTTGGCGCCATATCGGATAAGTGCAAGAGCCCTAGAGGACGCAGAACACCATTTATTGTTTTAGGAACTATCGTCGCGGTAATTGCGTTTATAGCTCTTTCTTTGATAGACATGATGCAGCTCAAACAGATTTCAGAGGTTTCCACAATCGATGACCAGACTGCTCTCTCTAAAATCTATCAGGAAGTAGCAGGTGAAGAACTTATCACTCCCGATGGAGACAGCTTCGTTCTATCAGATATATATACAGAATCAGAATTCACTAACGTAAAGAGCGTTATACCGAGCGGTAATTCTTCCGGCTCGGCCACTATTACAAATCCGGACTATACCAAGTACGTGGTTCCTGCGCGTCAGGCGGTGATAAAAGATCTAACGATGTCTAGCCCCAGGAATTTGATTTTATTCATGTTGCTACTTCTAATCACCTTAGTTGCCATGTCCACATTCAGGTCGCCGGCTGTTGCCTTGATGCCGGATGTGACGTTGAAACCTCTTCGATCAAAGGCAAATGCGGTGATTAACCTAATGGGTTCTGCCGGCGGTATCCTAGTTTTAGCTCTCGGAATTGTCTTTGGAACCAGCGCATTAAAGAATTCCATGATGAGTTATCTGGGATACTTCATGGTAATAGGTGGCATAATGATTCTGGCGCTCATCATATTTAAAGCCACGGTGAACGAGCCCAAATTCGTTAGGGAAATGCATGAGGAAAGTTTGCGTTTAGGATTGACGGATTGGGACCAGGCCGGTGAAGATACAAACGCTCAGGGAGACGGATCCAGGAAGAAGGATACTCTTGGAACAAAGGGAGCAAGCAGGAAACTGACTCCGGCAGAAATGCGTTCCATGATTTTGATTTTGGCTTCTATAGTATTATGGTTTATGGGATATAACGCTGTCACGTCCAAGTATTCGGTTTACGCCAGCACCATACTTCATAAGGACTACAATTTGACACTTATTATCGCCCAGGTCGCAGCGATTATCTCCTACTTGCCTGTTGGAATTATTGCCTCCAAAATTGGAAGGAAGAAAACGATAATCGCAGGTGTAATCATGCTCGCTACTTCCTTCGGAGTTGCGGCAACGATGCGAGCGGGAAGTCCGACCATACTGATGAACTGCATGTTTGCATTAGCTGGAATCGGATGGGCAACTATAAACGTTAATTCATTCCCTATGGTTGTCGAAATGTGCTCAGAAGGTGACGTCGGCAAGTTTACGGGATTCTATTATACGGCTTCCATGGCAGCTCAGGTGATTACCCCGATATTCTCAGGCTTCCTGATGGATAAGATGGGTATGACGGTGCTCTTCCCTTATGCGGCAATCTTCGCTGCAGCCGCCATCGTCACCATGATTGGAGTGAAACATGGAGACTCCAGACCTGATGCACGCGCCGGCCTAAAAGCCTTAGAGGAGCTAGACTAACTTACGCGCCGAAGTCCCTGCCTGAAA
>CADBSP010000035.1 GCA_902797405.1 uncultured Eubacteriales bacterium
ATGGTTGTGAGGATGATTTTCTTGTCAGATTTTAGGCGCTTCACCAACTCATAGGTATCATCGGTCCCATCAACAGCTCCAGGCTCGAAGGCTTCATACTCTGCCTTGGTTTGAGTGTCCAGGTCGTGGCGGTCCACGACGAACAGAACCTTATCGATACCCTCCAATTCTGCAACCAGCTGAGCTGCCTTGAAGGATGTCAGCGTCTTGCCGGCGCCGGTAGTGTGCCAGATATAGCCGTTTTTATTAGTGTTCTGGACACGGTCCAAAATCTTCTCTACAGCATAGTACTGGTACGGGCGTAGGACCATTAGGCATTTGTCGCCTTCGTGGAGGACAATGTACTTGCTTAGCATCTTACCCAGGGTGCATTTGTCAAAGAAATGCGCTGCAAACTGGCTGAGATCATTAACCGGCTCGTTGTTAGGTAATGTCCAATTGAAGGTGAACTTGTAGCCGCAGTTGGGATTGTTGGCGAAATACCGGGTGTTTACACCGTTGGAGATGACAAATATCTGGATGTAGTCGAACAGTCCGCGGAAGGAGGTCTTCTGGTAGCGCTGCACCTGATTATAGGCCTGTTTGAGCTCTACGCCGCGTTTTTTGAGTTCAATCTGTACGAGTGGGAGACCGTTGATGAGGATGGTGACATCATAGCGGCAGGTCTTGCGGCCTTCCACGGTAATCTGGTTGGAGACTTGGAACTCGTTCTGACACCAGTGATTTTTGTTCAAAAACTCTACCCAGATACGGTGTCGGCCGTCTTCAGTTTCCATCGGAAAGAGGTCGCGGAGTTTCTTGGACTTCTCGAATAGGGTTCCGCCCTCTAGATAGATGCATATCTTCTCGAATTCCTTATCGGTAAATGCCGTGCGACCTATTTCGGCCAATTGTTTGGCATTATGTTTTTCCAGCTGCGCTTTGAAATTACTGAGCAGATTGGTCTCTTCCTTAATTTGGACATATTCATAGCTCATGTCCTGCAAGGTCGCAATCAGCCCGTTTTCAAGAGCTTGTTCGCTTTGCGCTGTCATTTCCTTAATTGAAAAGATTTGGGATGTGTTTTATCCTACAAATTTAACGAAAAATCTTTATTAGTCCGGCATCAATCTTTTAATTCCCCACGTCTGTATTTACTCAACAAATAATTATACAAGCACCCATGCATGTTTGTCAGGAAGCAATTAACCGCTTGTAATGTTCCGAAGAGTTTTAAAGAGTCCATCATCACTTTGCTCTCGATTAACTCCTCCTGTCGGGACAAGTACAGCTTCTCTGCGTCCATATGAGTCTCAAGGTTGCGCTCTTCTCTCCACCAGGAGGAAGACTTTGCATGTTTTTCCAGACGATATGTCAACTCTTGATAATCACGATTAATCACTTCCGGGAAGTGCTTCATAAGTGGCAATAACCGATCCCACTCAGACTTTTTGTGTGTTTTTTCATCAAAACCATAAAGTCGCTTAAATCCTTCATTCAGGATAACCATTAGCTTCCCACGCATAAACCTCCTGTCATAATCGCCATCAGCCATAATGAAATATTTACTGGCTACCATGCTGTCGATCATTGTAATAAGAACAAACTGCATCACGGAAATCACGGTTCGATAAACGGTGCTGTATTCATTTTGCTTGAATTCATTCTCTTTCAGCGATTTTTGCAGCATAGGAAGCCCCTCTGCGTATGTCGCTATAGTTTCATTCATCTTGCTAACAACTTCTTTCCTCTGTTCGTCCGAGAGCTCTTTACCGTTATAACGAACAGTCTCAAACATCTCCGAATAATTATAACGACGAAATGAAGAGTATTGTAAATCTGAGAGGTCTTCGTTCATACTTTAAGCATTCGTTTATTATATATAAAAAGTATTGTACTCGCGCGCAATAATAACGCTATCAATTGACAACTTTCGTCAAGTTATCAAAAATCATCATTATTAATTCGGAATAGTCTTTTCACCTACCCCCCACCATCCCCTCGCTCCCCGTTAAAAGCAAAAATCTCGTCGGCACCTGGGCCTTGGTGCAGGTAACAACAGAAGATGGTAAAACGATAGATATTAAGACTTCCCTGGATCGAAGCAGCATTGTTCCTTACAGAGAAAATGAAGAGGAATTACCGTACTACAATGAGATCGAATATTACGAAGAAATTGTGTTTACCGATTACTCTGTAAAGTCTTATTCTTGGGGATG
>CADBSP010000036.1 GCA_902797405.1 uncultured Eubacteriales bacterium
AATAATAATAAGAAAGACATTGTAGTGGTGAAGGGCTGGTCCCTGGGGACATTCCTCAGGGGACTGGTCCTTGGCCTTATTTTGGGTGGGCTTATTGTATTCTTTATAGGAAAGCAGATGGAACCAAAACCTCACCTAAGTGAAGAGACGGATCCAATAGTTGATGACGTTATAGAGGAACACTTCACAGGCTTTACTGCAATTGACTTCCAGGACGCCATAATGGGTGAAGCAAAAGACCACAGCGAGCTAATCGTAATGGAGCAACCCATCAAATACTCCACAACTCTTTCACAGGAAGGCCCTTGGAAATGGGAAATTTTCAGGAAAACAAAGGCCATCACATATCATGGAACCGGTGTGAATACGGTGAACTTGGCCGGCATAAAGAAGGATAAGATTACTGTAGACGAGGATTTAAAAATCGTAACAATCAAAGTCCCTCACGCCGCGCTTCAATACGTGAATCCGGACTTTGATAAAATAGAATTCGAGGACACGGAAAAGGGACTCCTTGCCTTTACGGATATCAAGCTCACAACCGAGCAGCAAAACGAATTGGAGAAGGCAGTCCGAGCCGGCATGGAGGAGCTACTCCTGGATTCTCAGTTAATGTCGCAGGCCGATGAATTTGCCAGAATGAAGGTGTGGGACGTTTTCCAACCAATAGTAACTTCAGTCTCCCCGGAGTATAAGGTCGAAGTGTCATTCGAATAATGAAGTAACTTTCATTAGAAATAAAGTAAGAATAACTAGGTCATAATATATTGGTAAAAGAGAAGCAACTAAAAAACAATACTGCGGAGTCTCGGTATAAGGATTTAACCGAGACTCCGGTTTCGCAATTGATTCCGCGACTAGCGGTACCAACAATAATTAGCATGCTGGTTACCGCCATATATAATGCTGCGGATACTTTTTTTGTTGGGAGAATTTCCACAGAAGCGACGGCTGCGGTGGGGCTTGCTTTCTCTGTGATGGCAATCATCCAGGCCTTCGGTTTTTTCTGCGGACAAGGCTCCGGAAATTATCTTTCCAGAATGCTAGGCGCCAGAAAACAAACCGAAGCCGAAGAGATGGCTGCCACCGGTTTGGCACTCTCCATAATCTTAGGAATAATCACAACTACGCTTATCATACTGAATGTTGAGCGGCTTGCCGTTTTTCTCGGAGCAAAAGACAATACCGTAAATGAGACGATAGATTATCTCAGTGTGATTGCGCTTGGCGCACCTTTCATGATGAGCCAGTTCGTTTTAAATAACCAGCTTCGATATCAAGGAAGTGCAACCTACGCCATGGTAGGTTTGCTGTGCGGCGCGGTCTTAAATATTGCTCTGGATCCTCTTCTAATCTTCGGATTTAACCTGGGAGTTAGAGGCGCCGCCTTAGCTACAATAAGCGGACAGATAATAAGCTTCTTCGTTCTCTTTATCGGTAGCCGACAAGGTGCCAATATAAGAATCAAATTCAGCAATATTCATCTCAACCCTCATTATATAAAGGAAGTAATAAACGGCGGCATGCCTGCTCTAATCAGACAGGGACTCGCTGCGATTGCCACGGTTCTTCTAAACAGAGCCGCCGGAGTCTATGGCGCTGCTGCAATAGCGGGTATGAGCGTTACGACCAGAACCATGATGTTCGTGTCCAGCGCTTTGATAGGATTCGGACAGGGGTACCAGCCTGTTTGTTCATTCAACTATGGAGCAAAGAAACTGGACAGGGTCAGAGAAGGATATTTCTTCTGTGTGAAATATGGAACTGTATTCCTGCTCGCGATGTCGGCATTTTGTATTGCCTTTGCTCCAAACATCATCGGATTCTTTAGAAACGATCCAGCGGTAATCGAAGTCGGAAAGGTCGCTCTACGCTGCCAGGCAGTTGCGCTCCCCCTTATGGCTTGCACGGTCATCACAAATATGATGCTTCAGTCCATAGGGAAGGGACTAAAAGCTTCTATAACAGCCTCCGCCAGAAGCGGATTATTCTTTATTCCTTTGATTCTGATTCTTCCGAAAGTCTTTGGCCTCTTTGGAGTTGAAATTACACAGGCCATCTCTGACGTTTTCGCAATGCTGATTGCACTTCCCTTCGCAAAATCCGAATTGGAGAAAATGAAAAAATAGTCTTATCCGAGAGGTCTCCATCAAAGCTCTAATTTGTGGTGCGTCATCTTTTGTATTTTCAACTTTTGTGATACAATTAACTGTAAATCAAAAATATATAAAGGAGTGATTATTATGCAAGAATTAAAATTGAGAGAACTGCACAGAAGCGCGGAATCATTTGCGGGAAAGAATATTACCGTCAATGGATGGGTAAGGACCAACCGCAATAATAATCACTTTGGGTTCGTTGAATTAAATGACGGAAGTTTTTTCAAATCCGTACAGATAGTGTACGAGGCAGATACATTAAAGAATTACGATGAAATCGCCAAGGTGAACGTTTCTGCGGCACTCAAGGTTACGGGAACCGTGGTTCTTACACCTGAAGCCAAGCAACCCTTTGAGATCAAAGCCGAGGAGATTGAGCTTTTGGCAGATACTGACCCGGATTATCCGCTTCAGAAAAAACGCCATTCCATGGAATTCCTTAGAGAGATTGCACATCTAAGACCAAGGAGCAATACGTTCTCCGCAGTGTTTAGAGTAAGATCCTTGGTTGCCTATGCTATTCATAAATTCTTCCAGGAGCACGGGTTTGTTTACGTGCACACACCAATTATAACCGGAAGCGATGCAGAAGGTGCCGGAGAAATGTTCCAGGTAACGACTCTGGATCTAAACGATATTCCGAAAACTGAGGAAGGCGCAATCGACTTTGCCCAGGACTTCTTTGGTAAGAAGACCAGCTTAACCGTAAGCGGTCAGTTGGAAGGAGAGGCCTTTGCTCTGGCATTTAGAGACATTTATACATTCGGCCCAACCTTCCGTGCCGAAAATTCCAATACTTCACGCCATGCATCCGAATTCTGGATGATCGAGCCTGAAATGGCTTTTGCCGATTTGGAATACAATATGGAAGTTGCAGAGGCGATGGTTAAATACATTATCCGCTTTGTATTGGAACGTGCACCGGAAGAGATGGAATTCTTCAATAGCTTTATAGATAAAGGCCTCCTGGCTCGTTTGGATAACATAGTTTCAAACGACTTTGGTCGCGTACCTTATACGGAAGCTGTCGAGCTTTTAAAGAAATCCGGAAAGGAATTCCAATACCCTGTAGAATGGGGAATAGATCTCCAGACAGAGCATGAGAGATACCTGACGGAAGAGGTTTATAAGAAGCCTATCTTCGTAACCGATTATCCAAAGGACATCAAAGCTTTCTACATGCGCGTGAACGACGACAACAAAACCGTTGCTGCGTGTGACCTTTTGGTTCCGGGCGTTGGAGAGATCATCGGAGGAAGCCAAAGAGAGGAGCGCATGGATGTGCTGACTGCCAGAATGGCAGAGATGGGGCTGGATGCCAAGGACTACGACTGGTATTTGGATCTCAGAAAATACGGTGGAGTTAAGCATGCGGGCTTCGGACTGGGATTCGAGCGTATGATTATGTACCTAACTGGTATGAGCAATATTCGAGACGTGCTGCCATTCCCGAGAACACCGGGTACGGCGGAGTTTTAATAGATTTAATAGATTAGAAAACTTTGATCACTGTTTTTGATTATTGAAAGGAGAAAAACATGGGTCTTATCAGAGCAGCAATGGAATCCGTATCAGGAGTTTTAGCGGATCAGTGGAAAGAATATATTTATTGTGATGCACTTCCAAGCGATGTGCTTATGAGAAAAGGTCATAAGAAAACAAAGGGAGGAAATAAGGGCGACGACAATATCATAACCAACGGTTCCGGCATAGCAGTTGCAGACGGTCAGTGCATGATGATTGTTGAAGACGGAAAGATTGTGGAAGTTTGTGCAGAGCCAGGTAATTTCACCTATGATGCATCTACAGAACCAAGTATCTTTAGCGGAACTCTGGATGAGGCGATTCAGACAACCTTCAGAATGATCGGCAAGCGTTTCTCCTATGGTGGAGATACAGGCCACGATCAAAGAGTCTATTATTTCAACACAAAGGAACTTATGGATAATAAATTCGGAACTCCGAATCCGATTCCTTTCAGAGTAGTAGATGAGAGAGTCAATCTGGACACCGATGTTGATCTTAGATGCTCCGGAGTTTATTCTTTTAGAATCTCCGATCCTCTTCTCTTCTATACCAACGTATGTGGAAATGTTAGAGATGAATTCACAAAGGAAGACATAGAGACTCAGCTAAAAACAGAATTCGTTAATGCTATGGCTCCGGCGCTTGGTAAGGTTGCGCTTATGAAGATTAGACCTTCCGAACTCGCAGCTCATTATAATGAAATTACACAAGCCATGAGCGAGGAACTGGACGAGAAATGGTCAGCAAACCGTGGCCTAAAACTCGTATCAATTGCCCTCAATCCGATTACGCTTTCCACAGAGGATTCAGAGAGAATCAAGGCTGCTCAGACTGCAGCTGTTTACAGCGATCCAGGAATGGGCGCCGGTGTAATGGCTCAGGCAACTGCAGAGGCTATGAAAGAAGCTGCAGGTAATGCCAATGGCGCCATGACAGGATTCATGGGAATGGGCATGGCTATGAACGCAGGTGGAACCAATATGGCAGGAATGTATGCACAGGCTCAGCAGAATCAGGGGGCACCGGTTGCTCCGGCTCAGCCACAACCTGCAGTAACTGCAACCGCATGGAATTGTGCGCGCTGCGGAACAGGAAATAGCGGAAACTTCTGCACCGAATGTGGAGCACCAAAACCTGCGGTAATTGCACCTTGTTCCAAGTGCGGATATGTGCCGGAGGACCCAAATAAACTCCCTAAATTCTGCCCACAGTGCGGAACCAAATACGGTGAATAATTAGACTAAATATAAAAGCCAAATCAGGGACGGCAGCTCTATTGAGGCCGTCCCTTAACCGTCCTTA
>CADBSP010000037.1 GCA_902797405.1 uncultured Eubacteriales bacterium
ATATTCTGAGCAGCACCAAGTCCGCCCAAGGCACCCAGGATATCTCCGAGGTCCAATCCCTTTGATGTCTGACCTCCGCCTAACCCTATGCCTCTACTGACAGGCTCGGCGTCATCAGAGGCTTTTCTTCTCATATCCTCTGCTTTTTTTCTGAATTCCTCCTGGAGTTCTTTCTTGGCATTCTCCAGTTGACTCTGGTCAACCCTTGGGCCCTGACCGGTTCCCACAGGACCTTGACCGGTACCTTCGCCTCGCTTGAATACGCCCTTTCCTTCCTTGGCCTCTCCTCTTTCACGAGCACGGGGTTTCTTTACATCCATACTTTCTTCTCCTTCCAAAAAGATAGGTATTACAGAATAATAATATCATTTTTTATATAAAAATGGTGAATATTATCAAAAAATTTGCTGAAAACGGTATCACTAATGCCAGGGGTTCCCTTAACAATTATCCTCCTTGGTAGCTTTGATTCTTTCCCAGTTTTTTATGCGACCGGAACCGGCTCTCTCTATCAAGAAGCCTCTATTCTTTAGGACGCTTTTTAAGGTATAGAGAAAGAATTCGTGTGAAATCAGCACACAGTCTTCTCCCCTTTCCTCCAGCAGGTCCACTAATTCCTCGGCTCTACGCACTGTGTCTTTCCTTGTTTCCGGCTGCCTGGAATTATTGAGATACCATTGGATTCTGGAACGAGCAGTCCAGATTGCCTTAGAAGCTTTTCTATTGGTATCTTTATAAGACCTTTTGGGGACCTCATTTAACAATTCGGTCTTAAACAAGGTATTACTGTCGTTCGTCATGTCTTCCACTGTTAGTCCTAACTCATAAACACTAGGTTCAGCCATCTGTCCGAAATCAAAAATCTGCATTGCGGTGTCATAAGTTCTCTGCAATCCACTTATGTAAACCTTATAACCCTTAGTCTTCCATACCTTGCCGGCATAATCGAAAAGAGGCGAAATATCATATTTCGCCTGAGCTTCATCGAAGCCTTTTGAATCGTAGGATTTCTCCCAATCCATATTCACTTTTCCATGCCGAATCATTATGATTTTCATTTTTATAACGTAATTAGCTCCGCAACCAATTCTGCACCTTTAACCAGGTCATCGACATAACTGTATTCGTCCAAGGAATGCACATTATACATACCGCAGGAAAGCACAATTCCGTCGATTCCATTTTCAACAAAGAATGCATTGTCGCTTCCTCCGTGTGTGGATACCAGATCACCGGAAAGTCCCAGATTGGCACATGCTTTTTTAAAGCGCTGGCAAACTTCTTTCTCTTCCGGTATATCAAAGGCACGTATATTTACTTCGTAATCGAATTCGCATTCACCATGTCTTCTTCCGACTGCTAATTCCGAACCATTTCCTTCTGCACCCTGGGCGGATTCCAATACGAGTTTCTCTGCTTCTTCTTTAAAGATATCTCCGATTCTTTTAACTTCATTTACAGCTTCATCATGATTGAAGCTTCTGACCTCACCTTCAATGAAGCATTCTTCCGTCACTATATTGGTTGCATGACCTGATTGAATCTTTCCTATGTTAACAGTCATTCCACCAACATGCCCCTGATCTATTCTGGTTATTGCCTTTGCCGCTGCCTGGAGTGCATTAAGACCCTTCTCGGGTTCAAAACCTGCATGAGCCGCCTTTCCTATAACCTTGGCTTTAAACGAAACAATAGACGGTGCCTTGACTGCAGCAGATCCAGGAGCACCACTTAAATCCAGAGCATACGCCATCTTTGATTGGATGATGCTTTGATCAAAGTTTGCAACACCTTTTCCGTGTTTCTCTTCACATACGGAGAAAACAATCTCCAAATCACCCATAGGTAGGCCTTGTTCCTTTACTGTTCTTATTCCTTCAAGGATTGCTACGACTCCAGCCAAGTCGTCACTTCCAAGCACCGTGTCCCCACCGCTTGTAATCTTTCCATCGCTATCGATATTGATAACCTTGCCTTTTCCCGGAACTACCGTATCCATATGTCCCGAGAATAGAATTGGTTCCTTGGTTGGGTCGCCCTGCATGAAGGCATATAGATTTCCTGCATTTCCTCCGATGATGTCATCCACGCAATCCTCTTCAACTTCGAATCCCAATTCAGTAAGTTTCACAGTAAGCGCATCAGCCATTTCTCTCTCGTTGTAACTCTCGGAATCAATAGATGCTAGTTCCACAAACTCCTTTACAATTCGTTCTTTGTTTACATTCATATCTTTCCCCTACTTTCTGTACTTATTCCACATTGCATCTGTCGCAGTCTTTATTGACTGAGTCATTTCATCTATTTGCTCATCCCTCCATAATTCTTTGTCTTTTCTCAGGAAGGAAGTTTTATCTATTCTGTTATCAAAGATTCCAATCGGAATATGCCATGTCTTTCCTTCTTTGTTGATGGTTATCGTATTTGGCTCTTCGCTATGCTCAATTAGATATGCCATATCATCACAGCCATAATCGCCCAGCATAACTCCCATTGGCACACCGTGGAATAGATTTGAACCCGGGTCGTCAGGATTGGCGCGTTCGTTATTTTTTCTTCTGGATTCTTCCGGAGTAACCCAAATATATAATAGCACAGCATCATTAAGAATCTCTTCCGAAAAATGAGGAATTGTAAACTGATATCCATACCCTCCCGTAAGAGGCATCGCTGAACCGTCCGGGCCACCACGAGCACATTCTATAATGACGGTTCTGTCGTTAAATTCATCAGTGTACTGGGATTCCAATCCTTCATAAATCGCCTTTGCATCTTCTTCCAGCTCGTCCGCCAACTCTTCTATCAAATCGTCGTCCAAGACTGCAATTCTCGATTCAAATCCCACCTTCATTCCTGCCTGGTCGATTCTGGAGAATAGGTCCATCGCGTAGCTATCGGTGTTCAAATAGCGCTGAGCCTTCATATTGCTGTAGTCCTCATTAAGCAGCAAAGTAAGCGTACCCCAGTCTCTTTCATCGTAATAAGGAAGGTCATCGGACTCGTAAAAGATTCTGTCCTCACCTCTCCTTTCCAGACAATTATCTATCAATCTCATGAAATGGACATAAGGAAAATCATCCAATTGAAGATTGGCTCCAATATGAAAATCGTCCCTCAACCTCTCAGGTTCCATATTTGCCATAAAATTTCTCACCTCGGATTTTCCGCTGGCGGGAAGCGCAAATAAAAGTATTGTCTTAAAAATACTGCTCATAACTAATCTCCTGTTTCATTCATCTTGTCATTCTTTTTATTCTATACTAAAACATTTATATTATTAACCGGTTTGAAATCAATTATAGTATTTTCCTTGATTTCATTAACCAGAATATCTATCATCGTAACCGAATCTTCCCAAACAGTCTCTGCCTCGCTTAGCATAAAGAAGTCGCCTCCACCTGCAGCACGATAATGATTGATAGCAATGGTAAACTCCATATCATCAGTTATGGGAATTCCATCCTTTGTTAGAGAAACAATTCTTTCTCCAACAGGATTTGAGATCTTGGCGGTATAC
The DNA here is from genome assembly GCA_902797405.1 of uncultured Eubacteriales bacterium. GTDB lineage: Bacteria > Bacillota > Clostridia > Peptostreptococcales > Anaerovoracaceae > Eubacterium_B. The sequence continues at coordinate 3,518 of CADBSP010000037.1, forward strand.
TCCACCCCATCCAGCAAATCATAATTGAAGTACTGAGGATTTGGAATCTCGTATGCGGGGTTAACTATTATCTGGGAATCACCATCTACAGCCCAGAACTCCATGTCCTTTTCCAGGTACTCTCTCAGTATCTTTCCGTTAATCTTTTTCACTGTGATATTATCCGGGAAGACATAGGTGCTGACAATTTGCCTGATGGTTATTCCTGGTCCGATTCCTGTAGCTCCTTGGAACAGAGCTGCCGCAGAAACATCCGCACCCGTTCTCTTTAACTGTATGTTGTTCACATATGTTATAAGCTGAGTTTTATTAAGCCTATCCCGGAATTCGTCATGCACACATAAATCTATCTTCGTTTCACCTATAACCTGATCGAGCCAGGTTTGGCAATTAGCTTCTTCGTCGCTAACAATACTAAGTAAATCATTATTTGCTTCTGTTTCCACCTTGATTAATCTTGTTTCAATTAGGCTTTTTCCGTAAGTTTCCTCATCAAAGGACTCTTCCTCTAAGGTATTACCCTCAGGATAAATATCCACACATGCCAGATATTCTCCGCCGGCACCAGGCTGCACATATGCTCTTCCATCTTTAATACCAACCATCAAACGATGCTGGTGTCCTGTAAGAAATACATCTATCTCAGGTATTTCCGTCATGATCCTATAGCCCTGGTTTTCACCTGTATCCATACCTATAGGTTCATCGCTTTCTATGTCTTTTTCAAACCCACCGTGATAGACTGAGACGATATAATCCACGTTTTCATTGCTTTTAATCTCTGAAACAATCCTTTTGGCACTTTCCAGAGCATTTTCGAATTTGAATCCTCTGAGGTTTTCTTCGCTCTCCCAACGTGTAACAAAGTGAGTCAATAACCCAAATAATGCAATCCTCTTACCTGCGACTTCGATAATCTCATAAGATTTTTGTCTAAAGGATTCATTTGAATTACCTTGATTTGAATTACCTTTATTATCGTGGTTCAATGATGCCAACAAATTATCATTATATAATACATTACCTGTTATGCATTTGGCGCCTGTCTCTTCAATATGCCTAAACAAAACATTATGACCAAAATTAAAATCATGATTGCCCAGATTAATGAAGTCATACTTCATGGCCTTCATGATTCTGCTAACAGGCGACGGCTCGCGTTCCCTTAAGTCAGACATCATATGAAAAAGCTGAAGTGGCGAACCCTCCAACGTGTCTCCATTGTCTATAAGAATCGTATTCTCATCTCTAAGTTTTTCTATCGTTCCTGCCAGTCTGCCAAAACCATAATTCTTTGGAGAACCATCGGAATAACTGTGCGGAAAAACCTTCCCATGGACATCGGAAGTCATAAGGATTCTTATTCTGTTTTTTACACTGTCGCTTTTCATTTTTTCATCGTCGCCTGTCATTTTTTACACTGTCGCTTGTCATCATGATTGACTTTATTCGTCCGTTCTTTTAATATCTATATGTTATAGAAACGGAGTGCACTATGTCTATTAATCCACATTTCAGAGATCACATTAATATCCGCGACCTGGGTGGGTACCAAAGTTCTGACGGCAGAATAGTAAAGACCGGTCTTATATATAGGAGCGGCGGTCTTTATCTAATGAACGCAGAAGAATTGGAAACCCTAAAATCATACGGTATAAAAACCATCCTGGATCTGCGTACTCATGCCGAGTCGAAAGCCAATCCCGATCCAATTATCGAAGGAGCAGAAATGGCCAATCACAGCGGTCTTACATTTGCAAACGGAGATGAAATAGACTTCTCTCCTGTTGGTATGAGTAAAATCGGAGAAGAAGGCCTAAATCAGCTTTCGCTTCTAAAGATTTACTATACCGAAATTCCATTCAATAACGAAGCCTTCAAACTCGCCATGGATTTATTGATGAACGGCCAGGTTCCTATTGTCTTCCATTGCCATACGGGAAAGGACAGAACCGGAGTGCTCGCAATCGTAATTCTTCTCGCCCTTGGTGTGGATGAAGAAACTGTCCTAAAGGACTTTTTACTCAGTAATGAGTTTCATAAACCAACAATCGAAAGAACTCTTCGGGAAAGCGAGGATAAATTTGAAGAGCATCCTGAATTAAAGGAACTCATTCAAATGCGAACCGGCGTCACCGAAACCATCGGCCGCGCTATTATTTCATCGATAAAGAATCGCTATGGTTCTTTTGATGAATATTTCCGAATCGAATACGGATGGAATGAAACGGGTTTACAGAATATAAGAGATAAATATTTGGAATAATCCTTATCTTTTGTCGTTTATATCTAGTATCTAGTATCTTATATTCTATATTCTATATTCTATATTCTATATTCTAAATTCTATATTTTATATTTTATAACTTACTAGCTTATAACTTATATCTTGTAAACTTATATCTTAATCTATTACCCTGGTTTTCTTTTATTTTTTTGCGTTGAAATGCCTCTGCTTTTTTTGGCTACGTCCCCTTGCTAGCCGTGCTCTTATCTTAGTCGATATCCACTCTATTACAACGACCAATGCAATCAGGCATATAACAAAGGCTCCTACACGGTTCCACCTGGCATTTGCTATTGCATCAGTGAGCGGGAATCCGATACCACCGGCACCAACAATACCGAGGATAGTCGCATCTTTTAAGTTTATATCGAAACGGTAAATCGCGGTTGAAATAAAGCTGGCGGATAGCTGTGGTATTATTCCTACCCTTATCTTTTCAAAGGTATTGCATCCTGCAGCATCCAGTGCCTCCAGCACTCCTGTATCCAGGTTTTCTATCGCGGTGATATACATTTTTGAAACCATCCCAATCGACGCCACCGATTGGGTTACTACACCGCAGAACGCACCAGGTCCCGTAACTCGTATCCAGATAAGCGCCCACACGAGTGCAGGAATTGTTCTTATAAGCATCGTGATGGATCTAAAAATCAGCGACACCCACCTGGGTACAATATTAGTTGCACTTAAAAACGCAAATGGTATTGCCAGAGCCGCTCCGATAAGCGTTCCAAGAAATGCAATCGATATTGTCTCCAAAAGAAGCATCGGGATGCCCTTTGAAGTGAAATTAAAAAGCAAAAGGGTTTCCGGATGAGTAATACCATAAATAATGGCTTTCGCTACGTTCATTCCCTTCTCAGTAATGCCGCTAAAATTGGATCCGGTATTACCCCAAATAACCAGAAGCAGAATGACGATTAGAATAATCATCCTCTTCCAAAAATACTTAGGTTCTCCGGCGAGCTTTTCCAATATGTTTTCATTATGGTTGTCTACATAAGTATCCATACGCTCACCTCCCTAAACAATTTTGGAACGAATGTAATCGTTAACCAAATCTATGGTCATAACAACGACAAAAATAGTTAGAAGAATCATACCTACATCGTTGTATTGTCTAAGACCAACTCTTTCGTTAATTAAAAGTCCCAGTCCACCGGCACCTACATAACCCAGGATACTTGAATTACGTACGTTTAATTCGGAGCAATAAAGACAGTTATCAAAGAATTGCGGTAGAATCTGCGGAAGGCATGCAGTCCAAAACGATTGAAGCGTGGTTGCGCCAAACGAAGTCATAGCTTCGTACGGCCCCATGTCTATGGTCTCAATATTCTCATATAGCATCTTTGCAACTATTCCGAATGTGAAGAAGGCTATAGCCAGAGAACCGGCAAAAGTACCCAGGCCGAATACCAAAACAAAGAAATACGCATACACAATCGCGGGAAGCGATCTTACCACGGAAATAATAAATCTAATTGCCAATAATGAAGGCCTGTTTCTATTGATATTGCTGGACGCAAGTATTGACATAGGAAGAGCCAGCACGCAACCAACGACGGTTCCAACTATTGACATCTTTATGGTTCCAATTAGTGGCGGAATAACCTTTGGGAAGAAGGACCATCTGGGTTGAAAAATCTGTCCCAGTATTACGCCAAGCTGACCGAACCTCCTGATTATGACATTAAAATCAAACCCTGTTGCCTTTGCTGCAATAATAATACAAATGATTAATACCAAGAGAATCAGGTACACTCTGCTCCTCGGTCTATCCACGTAATGCCCATTATCCAGAACGATGCGTTCAGGTTTAAATATCCTATCGAACAACGGGATATTATTCTCGGCAGTTTTCGTCATTGTTCGATCACCATTCCTTCGATTTCTATTTTCTCACCTGCGGTCGGAACTTCCTTGCCCATATAAACCAGATTTAGAACTTCCTGTGTAACCTCACTGGTCGGACCATCGTAAACTATTTCACCTGCTCTCACACCAATAACGCGAGTCGCGTATTTTAGAGCCAAATCCACGTGGTGGATGTTTATGAAAATGCTTATATTTAAATCCTTGTTTATACGCGCGAAGTCGCTCATTACAACATCGGCAATGATTGGATCCAGCGATGCTACCGGTTCGTCCGCCAAAATAATTGTCGGGTTTTGATTTAGAGTCCTCGCCAATGCAACACGCTGCATCTGACCACCGGAAAGCTCGTCACAACGACTGTACGCCTTGTCCAAAATATGAACTTTGTCCAGGGCTTCCAATGCTTTGATTTTCTGTTCTTTGGAGTAAATCCCCAAAAGCGTTTTCCACCAGGGCATATCCGGAACATTGCTGGAAAGAACATTTTTTATTACTGTTGAACGGGAAACCAAATTGAAGGACTGAAAAATCATTCCTATTTTTCTTCTGAATTGCCTTAGTTCCTTCCCCTTTAAGCTCATTACGTCTGTGCCGTCCACTATAAGCTGACCATCAGTGATATCAATCATTCTATTGATGGTTCTGATTAGTGTAGACTTACCAGCACCGGACAATCCGATAATCGCCAGGAATTCACCTTGTTCGATTTTCAGATTGACGTGTTTAAGTCCTTTGGTACCATTAGGATAAGTCTTTGATACATCTTTAAACTCAATCATGCTATTTATCCCTCTGTCTTACAAAAAAGGCGGATGGCTCTCGCGAGTCACCCGCCATTTAAAGATAGTTATTATTCGTTAGTAGCAGCCAAAGCAGCTCTGGTTCCATCATAATCGGAATCCTGAGCAGGTAGATATCCTTCGTGTGTGTAAATAGCGATGATTTCTTTACCCTGGTCTGTTCCTGCAATTTCAATCATAGCATCCTGGAATGCCTTTATGAATTCAGGATTATAAATCTCAGGCTTTGCCTTTGTGATGGAGATTGTATCGTTATAGATGTTTGGAGCTACGCCGATTACGTTGCATTCTTCCCAGATGGAGGCAGGTCTTCCCCAACCAGCACCCTTGGATGTGGACTGGTCTGTAGGTGTTTCCCAATCTTCTTCGTAGTCTGTACGTCCGTCTGCATAGCATACTGTGATGTCAACCTGCTCTGCAGCAAGTTTCTGGAATGCGCCTGCATAGTTATCTTGAATAGTATTGGAGAGATCTGTAAGCTTCTTTCCATCATAGTGCTCCATGAGCCAAAGTGTTGGATATGTGTAACCAGCATTACTTGTTACGTTGGAAGAGATGCACCATGTTGCGCTATCAAGGTCTTCCCATGTAAGTTCTTCACCTGCAGCAACCTTTGCAGCAAGTTCTTTTCCCTTCGGGGATGGACCTGCATAGATGAGAGCCTTATAATAAGCAACCTGATCTCCGGATCTTTCTGTCTTATTCTCAATTCCGTTCCACTCCTGTGGTTCCATTGAATCATTGGATAGACCTGCACGAGTAGCTGTTAGGATTACATCTACTTCATCGGAATATGTGCAGTATGTACCTGATGGAAGCCATGCCAAGTCTACTGAACCTGCAGAAAGCGCTTCGCCGGCTGCTTCAAATGAACTGGAAACGGAAATATCTAC
>CADBSP010000038.1 GCA_902797405.1 uncultured Eubacteriales bacterium
GAGTATTCCGAGGATAGTGGATCCGATGAATAACCAGATAAAAGAGATAATTGTCGTCGAAGGAAGAGACGACACAAATGCAATAAAAAGAGCCGTGGATGCTGTGACCATAGAGACCCACGGCTTTGGTATTTCTGAAGAAACCTGGAACAAACTGGACTGGGCGTATAAAGAAAAGGGCATCATCATTTTTACCGACCCCGACCATGCAGGAAATGAAATTCGTCGAAGGATAAAGGAAAAATATCCTGAAGCAAAGGAAGCATTTTTGTCCAGAAAAAAGGCTTCGCTCTTTGCTAAGGAAAGCAATAGAGAAAACGAGAATCAAAAGACTGATCATGAAATAGAGGACAGGAAGAAGGAAAGAAAAGCACAAAGAGCAATCGATATAGGAATTGAAAACGCAGGGCCGGATGATATAAGGGAAGCATTATCAAAGGCGCATGCAACATATTATGATGACGATTGCGAAAACGGGATTAAGTTAGACATAGAAGATGCCGGTAAAAATAATAAAAAATGCAGAGGTTATACCGGAGAAGACAATAAGACAATAAAAGACGATACCGATAAAAATTCGAATGAGAATTCGGGAAAGTGGATTCCATATATATTAAAGGATTTGGAAGATGGTATGCTAATAGGATTCCCTGACTCCAAAGACAGAAGAGAAGCCTTGGGTGATATTCTCGGAATCGGATATTCCAACGGAAAGAGTCTACTAAAAAAACTAAACGGCATGAGGATACCGAAGGAAGACTTTAAAAAAGCAATAAAGAAGATAGACGAAAACAATAAATAAAAAAACAGATAGAGAAGACAGCCGAAAAATCAAATCAGAAAACGAATAGAGAAGATATCCGAAGGAATAATTTATAAAGCAACAGAAAAGATAGCTGAAAGAAGAGATTGAAAAATGGATCTTTGTTCTATATCCACAATCAAATATATTCAAAAGGTTTTTGGTTTTAAAAATGCCAAGAGCCTGGGACAGAATTTTTTGCTGGATTCAGATGTAATCAAAGCTATGGCTGATGCAGCGGGCCTTGGCTCCGATGATTTGGCAATAGAGATAGGCCCGGGAATCGGAGTCCTTACGCACGAAATTGCAAAGAGAGCGGGAAAGGTTATTGCCGTGGAAATAGATAAGGCCCTCCTCCCCGTGCTTCAGTATACTTTGGCTGAACACAATAACGTGGAGGTTATTAACCAGGATATTCTAAAGACGGATTTAGGGAAACTGATTGCAGAGAACCTTCCCATTTCAGAGAATCTTCCTATGGAAATAAACCAAAGTGAGGGAAGCGAAATTGATTCCGTAAGTGACGGCAATAAAAATACAGTAAAAAGGAACCATGTAAAGATTCTCGGGAATCTTCCCTACTACATCACGACGCCGATAATAACGGAACTTTTGGAAAACCATGTGCCTGCCAAATCAATAACGATTATGATGCAAAAGGAAGTGGCAGAAAGAATTGTTGCTGACCCCGGAAGCAAAACTTACGGAGCCATCTCCGTCATGGTTCAGTATTACTGCCAGGTGGAAAAAGTAATCGAAGTTCCGAGGGACAGCTTCTTCCCTGCACCAAAGGTGGACTCAGAAGTTCTCAATCTAATCATCAGGGATGAGCCTGCGGTAAAGGTGAGGGATCAGTCTTTGTTTTTCCGTCTGGTCAAAGCCGGATTCGGGCAAAGGAGAAAGACTCTTTCAAATTCACTAACCGGAACCGGAATTGAGAAAGAAAGAATCCTTGATGCGCTAAAGCAGACGGGAATAGATGGAACCAGAAGAGCAGAGACTTTGTCCCTGGAGGAATTCGCGGCGCTAACGGAGGCCCTAATCCAAGTATGAAAATAAAAATAATAGCAGTTGGAAAGCTGAAGGAAAAATACTGGACGGATGCAGTCCGGGAATATATGAAGAGACTTGGCGCCTATTCTGATCCTGAAATAATAGAAATCAAGGAAGCCAAACTGACAGGGACGGGTGCCGCTTCCGAGGAGCAGGTTAAGGTAGAAGAAGGTAGATCAATAATAAATGCTTTGGGCTCTTCCAATCCCTTTGTTATAACATTGGAGATAAAGGGAAAGAAGTTTTCTTCCGAGGAATTGGCAGATAAAATAAACGCCCTTGCTGTTGAGGGAAAGAGCGAGATTGTCTTTATCATCGGAGGAAGCCTGGGCCTATCAAAGGAAGTAAGCGACAGGGCTAACCTTAAGTTATCCTTTTCCGATATGACATTTCCTCATCAAATGATGCGAGTTATTCTTTTGGAACAGATATATAGGAGTTTTAAAATAATACGAGGAGAGACATATCATAAATAAAATAGACTCGAGGGACAATCAAAACCTCGCAAAGAAAGCAAACCTTGCAAAGAAAGCAACCCTTGCATAGAAAGCAACCCTTGCATAGAAAGCGAGGTTTTTAATATGAACAAATTAAATCACTTATTTGCCTTGACGCTTTCTTTGATTTATAATTCCAACATGAGCATTTTAAAGATTTATACGGACGGAGCCTGCTCCGGAAATCAAAACGAAAACAATATAGGTGGGTGGGGCGCGATACTGGAGTTCGGCGAAAACATGAAAGAGCTTCACGGTGGAGAGCCCGATACCACCAATAATAGAATGGAGCTAACCGCTGTAATTGAGGCCTTTAAGGCGCTTAAGCGCGACGACCTAAAGATTCAGGTTTTTACCGACAGTTCCTATGTGGCAAATTGCTTCAGAGAAAGATGGCATGTTGCCTGGCAAAAGAATGGCTGGAAAAATTCCAGAAAGGAGCCGGTTGAAAACAGAGAACTTTGGGAAGAGCTTCTTTCTTTGGTATCAAAAAACAGGGTGATTTTTTACCGTGTTAAGGGACATGTTAATATCGATTCCCCTAATACCAATCTTGAAGGACATTATCAGAAGTTTAGAGAGATGAACGGCCCCGGATTCACATACGAGGATTTCATCCATGTGACAAAGATGAATAATCGGGCAGATGCTTTGGCAAACCAGGGGATTGATGAAAACCGCTAACTGAATATGGAGATAGTATATGAAAACCATCAAGATTTCCGGCCACAGGCCATATGATATTATTGTCGAAAAGGGTGCGATAGAAAACATCTCCCGATTTATTCCGGATATCTATTCCTCCCCGAGAAAATATTGCATCATTACCGACTCCACGGTAAACGGTCATTATGCAGAGGTTGTGACAGCCAGTTTAAGAGAGGCAGGTCACTCCACCTTTAAGATTCTCTTCCCTGCAGGGGAGCATTCGAAGAATATTACCACCTATTCAAATATATTGGAATCTCTGGCGGAAGAAGGTTTCACCAAAAGCGATATCGTGATTGCGCTTGGCGGAGGAACCGTCGGCGACATCGCAGGGTTCGTTGCGGGAACATATATGCGAGGTGTCAATTACTTCTTTATTCCAACCACGCTACTTGCGATGGTCGATTCCGCACTTGGAGGAAAAACAGGTGTTAACCTTTTGGAGGGAAAAAACCTGGTGGGACTCTTTTGGAATCCGTCCTTGGTTATCACTGATCCTCTAATTCTCAATTCGCTTCCCGAAGAAGTTCTGAAGGATGGCCTAGTTGAAGCATTGAAGGCCGGTGTTGTTTCAGACTCCAGTTTGGTTCAATACATCCAGGACAGACGCTATGACTACATAATCGACAGATGCATTTCCATCAAAAGGCCTTTGGTTGAGGTTGACGAATACGATACCGGACTCAGGCAGCTTCTAAGTTTCGGGCACACCTTTGGCCATGGCATAGAGAAACTGTCGACCTATAGCATTAGCCACGGTGAAGCTGTTGCAATAGGTATGGTATCGGAAGCCAGAGCAGCATATGGAGCAGGTTATACCAGAACCGACATCACGGGTGAGCTAACCTCTTTGCTAAACGAGCTGGGATTCCAAACAGAACTTCGTTTCTCATTCGAAGAAATCTATGAACAAACTCTGATAGATAAAAAAATCCGAGACGGTTTCATGAATATCATCGTCCCGGAGGTTATCGGAAAATGCTCCATAAGAAAAATCACTCTATCTGAATTGGAGGGCTATGTGAGAGCGGCCTTCCGTTAATGCATAACAAAAATCCCCGCGTGTTTGAAAAACTAATAATTGATGGGAATAAAGTTATAAAGAAAAATTAAGAAAAAACAGCGACTCAATCCATGCGAATTCTATCCTGATGTGATAGAATTGTTTTATTAAAAAATTTATTCATATAATTGCGATATATAAGGAAGAAAAACTATGGGAAAGAGTTTATGTAGAAAAACGATGGCACTGTTCTTGACGGTGCTTTTAGTCTTTAGTGCTACGATTCCGGCATTCGCTGACGGTAACCAAAGAGTGTTCGGGCCTAATAGATACGCCACCTGCATTCAGGTTGCAGAGGCGCTAAAGGCCGAACTTGGAGTTGGTAAATTTGAATCTGTAGTTGTAGCCAGAGGGGACCAGTATGCGGATGCACTGTCCGGTGACTATCTGGCTATAAGGGAAAAGGCTCCAATCATTCTGGTATCAAAGGGAAACAATACGGACGCCCTAAACTATATTAAAAACAATCTGGCCCCGGAGGGAAAGATCTATATTCTCGGTGGTGAGATGGCTGTCGATGTGGGAATAGAGGGCAGGCTAAAGGCTATAACTCCCAACGTTACAAGACTTCAGGGGAAAAATCGCTATGACACCAATCTGGCTATTCTTGGCGAGACACTAATGAAAGCTACGGAAATCGTAATTGAACATCCGACCATCATTCCATCGGTTCCAACAGAAAATGAAGTAGAAAGCCAGCCTGCTGAAGATGAAGAAGAGGGTCAGCCAACAGAAGATGAAGTAGAAGCCCAGCAGACTAAAGAAAGCAATGCAGCTTCTGAAGCTGCAGATGAAAAAGATGCTGAAGAAACTGCCAAAAAAGAAGAACAGACTTTAGAGGAAGAAGCCAATGAATCAAAACAGGAGTCAACAGGTGAAGAAACCAGCAACCCGCCTCTGGTTTACACGGAGTATGAATATGTTGATGAGGATCTTCTAATATGCTCCGGTAAAGGGTTCGCAGATGCCCTTTCTGCATCCGCGGTTGGAAAACCGATTATGCTCGTTGGAGATTCCTTGACAGGAGCACAGATAGCCTTTCTTAATCAATATGCATCCCATATAAAGAATATATACATAATCGGAGGTCCTGTTGCTGTAAGTGAAAACCTTGAGAAGCAGCTTTCCAACTACAGAATACCAAAGAGAATATCAGGAAAAAACAGATACTCCACAGCAACGGCCATAGCAAAGGCCTTCTATCCTAAGGCAACGGAAGTAGTAATGGCGTCGGGAACTAATTTCCCTGACGGATTATGCGGCGGTGTTTTGGCTGCTGAAAAGAAAGCGCCGTTACTTTTAACCTGCATGGACCTTGGTTTCTCTTCCGCATACCAATATGTATTCGGTAGACAGGCCATAAGGAATGTTACAATTTTAGGAGGAACTGCAGTTGTAGCAGACGATGCGACAGGGCTAACCTCCGAAGGAGAAAAGAAGAGCGGACTTCTACAAATAGGAAAAAAATATTTCTATACCAATAGCCAGGGTAATTTCGAAAAGGACAAGGAAATCAAAGTTGGCGACGCCACATTTGTTTTTGGGTCCGATTATCTGGCAAAGACAGAATCCATAGTAAACGAGAACGGAGTATTCTATTATTACAAAAACGGAAGCAAGGATAAGAACGCGTGCAAGTCGTTTAAGGATAATGGTTCGACATGGAATGTAATAAACGGCATTGCAACCAAGGTTGTCACAGAAAAAGACAGAACGCTTAACAGGGCCCTTGTCCTGGTAGGAAAAATAACCAACGACAAAATGACAAAGGGTGAAAAGTTAAGAAAGTGCTTTGATTACCTTCAGAAGAATTACAAAGAATACAATCCCAGAATACCACACTCCAAGGCCATGGATTGGTATATAGTATATGCCAACGACATCTTTGTCTCGGGTGGAGGAAACTGCTTCAGCTTTGGTGCGGCATTCGCGTTTATGGCCAGAGCGCTTGGCTATGACAATGTCTATGCTTGCAATAGCGGTGGCCACGGATGGGCAGAGATAGAAGGACTCGTCTATGACCCGGAATGGGGCATGCATCATAAAGACTTAAGTTATTTCGGAATTCAGTATGGACTATCCACAGGTCCGACATATAAGCAGGCACTTGCCCCCGGCTATGCCTGGATGAGAATAAAAATATAACAATCGTCTCGGAGATTTAAATGACATTTAGCTCACTCGTATTTCTATGTATATTTCTCCCCATAGTGTTTTGCTTGCATTGGATCATTCCTTCTATAAAAGTGAGGAATGGTCTTTTGGTTATGGCCAGCCTGGTTTTCTATGCTTTTGGTGAGCCCGTCTATGTGCTACTTATGATCTTTAGCTCGTTCTTTAATTATCTAAGCGCAATATTAATCAAGAAGTTTTCACCTAAACCGATGCTGTTTCTTTCGGTAGTTGTTAATATTGGAATTCTTTGCGTATTTAAATATACGGGAATGTTCCTTAATACCATTAATCAACTCACGGGACTTTCTCTTCCTGTTCCTGAAATAGCTCTACCGATAGGTATTTCATTTTTTACCTTTCAGGCGCTTTCCTATGTAATAGACGTATATAGAGAAAGAGTCGAAGTTCAAAAGAGCTTCCCAAAGGTTTTGCTGTATATCTCCTTTTTCCCTCAGCTTATAGCAGGGCCGATTGTTAAATATAAGGATATTGCAGAGGAAATAGAAGGAAGAACCTTGGATCAAAGGGAAATGGCAGAGGGCTTTAGACGTTTTATCATGGGGCTTGGGAAGAAGGTTCTAATAGCAAATGCCATGGCAGTAGTAGTCGACAATATATTTTCCCACGATGTCAGCTCGATGAATATCCTGGTTGCGTGGACTGCAGCAATAGCATATATCATGCAAATATATTATGACTTCAGTGGATACAGCGATATGGCAATCGGACTCGGAAAGATGTTTGGCTTCCACTTTAGGGAGAACTTCGACCATCCATATGTATCTGTTAACATTAAAGAGTTTTGGAGAAGATGGCATATTTCGCTGTCATCCTGGTTCAAGGACTACGTATATATTCCGCTTGGAGGAAACAGAAAGGGTGCGATAAGAACCGGAATCAACAAACTGATTGTTTTCTTCCTGACGGGACTCTGGCATGGCGCCAACTGGACCTTTGTTGTATGGGGTCTCTTCCATGGATTCTTTAGTTTTCTGGAGGAATTCGTTCCACGGATCAGAAAGCTTCCCAGGATAATCGGACACATCTATTTGATAATTGTAGTCACCGTTGGTTTCGTGATATTCAGGGCAGATTCCATGAGCCAGGCTTTTGGAATCATAGGAAAGATGTTCATGGGACTCAGTTTTACGGATGCGTCTATGTCGCTTTGGTGGCGGCAAATGACACCTTATTTCATAGTGATGCTTATTGTTGCGATTTTGGCAGCAGGAGGCGTCAGCATGTTTGCGGGAAAGAGTAAACCTAAAAAGAGCAAAGAGGAAGAACTCTTGAAAGAAAGCATTTCGGAGAGTAAGTCTTTGTCAGAGAAGGAGAACGAAGAGCGCGCAAGCATATATTTAGAAAAAGGAAACGGATCAATCGGGAGGTTTTTCGAGCCCGCCAGCTACGTGATTGCAGTAGTGATACTCGCCTGGTGCATACTAAGATTATCCGGCGGAGTATATAATCCGTTTATTTACTTTAGATTTTAATGATAACGAACGGAGCTTTGAATATACATATTGAAACAACCCGAAAAGGTCGTTAAAAACTCATGAAAAAGACAGCCTACAAAATTTTCATAATAATATGCGTGGTTATATGTGCGTTTCCCTTGGTTGGCATGATTTTTAAACCGACGACGGAGACAACGGACAACAGAGCTATGAAGGAATTCCCTTCTCTGACTGCAAAGGACGGGAAGATTAACCTCAAGTTCTTCGATGAATTCGAGGGATATTTTAATGACCACTTCGCCTTCCGAAACGAGCTCGTCTTTGCCGATGCTAAAATCCAAAGCGACGTGTTTAAGGTTTCCGCAGTCGATGGGGTAATCCGAGGATCTGATGGCTGGCTCTACTATAAATCCACACTGGACGACTACCTTGGAACAAAGGAAATGTCGGGGCGTCAGCTATATAACCTGGCCCACAATATATCTTTAATTGACAGTTATCTTAAATCCAGGGATAAGGATTTCGTCTTTACTGTTCCTCCGAACAAGAATACCCTCTACGGTAAGAACATGCCGTATTACTACAACCATGTGGTTCAGAAAACCCATAATATAGAGAAACTCATTCCTTTGCTGGAAGAAAAGGAAGTGCCATATGTGGATCTCTTCGAAGTTTTCGAAGCGCAGGGAGAAACGCTCTATTTAAAGAGGGATTCTCATTGGAACAACAAAGGTGCGCTGCTTGCCTACAACGAAATAATGAACGGAATTTCTCATCCCCATGAGGATTATTCCGATGTAACGGCAAACAGAAGTATGGGCGAACTCGGAGATTTAAACAAAATGCTCTATACGTTCTATGGAGAA
>CADBSP010000039.1 GCA_902797405.1 uncultured Eubacteriales bacterium
ATGAACTGCCGCAGTTAATTACTAATACTTTCATTATTCTCCTCCATCTCTTAATGAATTTACAACAGTTTTATAATATATCAATTTTATTATTAAAGCAATATTGTTTTCCTTACAAAATCGCTTTCGGAATACATATCTCTGTCCTGAAGCATAGCATAAATATCAGCCGCCCTAATATCTGTCATCAGTGTATCAACAATGCTCTCATCTTTTTCATATCTGATTGCTTTAGCAACATCGTCGACAAACAATAATTCCTTTTTGTCTTTGATTTCTCTAACATACCGAGCGCCCTTTTCATTCATCGCAAGAGGTCTGATATAGACATTATCATAGGATGGCGATCTGGACTCCAGCATATTGTTAACTAAAAGGATATGAGTTAGGAGTCTGGAAATCCTGGTATATGTATATCTCTTGGACTTAACCCTCTCTATCAGGTCATCAATAGTTCTGGCATGTCTTATGGCTTTTTTTAATTTGTTTCCAAGTCCCTCATTCGCAGAATCAAAACCTTCGAGTTCATCCTCCGACTTTGATATTATGCCATATCTAACCAATTCAAAATACTTCTTTTGCATCTTGGATAGCCTGGGTCCCTCTACATCATCCAATTTCAGCGCTTCCCTGATGCTTCCTGCAGATTTGCTGTAATCATCACCGATTCTTTTTATTGCAACGGGACTCATTTGAGATTCGCTTTCATTTGGATTTTCAGCTTCATTTGTATCTGCATTTTCTTTAGTCAGATTTTTTAATGCCCTTAAATATTCAATAGCTAAAATATCATTTGATTTTTTTATTATACTTAAATCAATATCCGGAAATAGCTCATTTAAAACTGCTTCTCTAGCAGCAGGATATGTCAACCCTTCCTTGGATTTTTCCTTGATTCCGGTCTTAAATCTTTCATAAACATCCCCGGACTCGGGGGCCTCTACCATTGAAAGAATATCCGCGAGAGTTTTTAATTTTTCTATATCACCTGATTCAGAACCAAAAACAATATTATTGCAGGATAATTTAGATAGAATCTTCACTCCTGCACCTGCAAAATGTTTGGCGCTGGCTGAAGCATATATTTGGGGAAGCTCAACTACTAAATCAACGCCTTGCTTTACGGCGTGTTCCGCTCTCCTCCATTTATCAAAATAAGCGTAGCCTCCTCGTTGAACAAAGTTTCCACTCATGACAGATACACAAACATCCGCCTCACATAAGGCGGATGCCGTTTCTATTAGATATTTATGTCCATCATGGAAGGGATTGTATTCGGCTATAATTCCTATAGATTTCATCTTTCCCCCACTCTTTTAAGCATATGGTAATGAACAAGTATTAAATATATGGACAATAATTATTCCTCTATATTATTGGATGAAACCTCTTCCATTACGGTTCCCTGCACTCCGGAAACCGGTATTTCTATATCGTGTTTTGGAAGCTCAGCATGTTTTATTTCCTCAGCCATTCTCTGAACCTCTTCCAAATCGCTATCGATTTTACCTGAGATTCCGGAGAAATGTTTATCCATTTCATCATACATGGCTACAAAGTATTTATTATTGACCTCATCCATTTTTTGACGGAAGTTGTAGAGAACCTCGTCCATATAGTTATATGTTCTGATTCTCATATCTCTGGAATATTCGTCAGCACGGCGATATACCTCCTGAGCAACATCCTTTGCTCTCTCTGTAATCGCATGTTCCTCAACCATGGTGTCAGCTTGCTTTCTGGCTTCGATTATGATGCGTTCATATTCGGATTTTGCCTCAGCATGGATTTTGTCTTTTTCATCAATAACCCATTTCGCCTGCTGAACGTCATCTGGCAGCTTAAGTCTGATGTCCTTCGCCAATTCCAATACTTCATTGGCATCCACCATTACCTTGCTTGCTAAAGGAACCCTGGGTGCTGTGTTGATGATTTCTTCTAATTCATTTAATAATTCCAGAACTGTCATAAAGACCTCCTACTTTGAATACTTCTTTTTTATTTCTTCTAAAACGATAGGTGGAACCAAACCATCCACTTTACCGTTAAGTGCCACGACTTCTTTTATCACGCTGGAACTGATGAAGGAATACTGCGGACTGGTCATTAGGAATACGGACTCTATTCCCGGAGAAAAAAGTTCGGCATTCATCTGAGCCATCTGAATTTCATATTCAAAATCCGTAGTTGCTCTAAGCCCTCTAACTACTGCGTTAAACTTGTTCTTATTAACATAGTCAGCCAAAAGACCTGTAAAATTATCCACCTTCACATTCGGTAAATCCACAATCAATTTATTAATCATCTCCACGCGCTCTTCAACAGAAAAAAGAGGTGTTTTATTAGGATTGTGAATAACACCAACAGTTAACTTATCAAACATTTTGGATGCTCTGGTTATTATATCCAAATGCCCATTTGTGATTGGATCAAAAGAACCGGAGTATAAAGCCTTTTTCATCAGTCTCTCACTATAAATACTAAAACTATTAATCAGCTGGGTTTCCTTTCATCTCTTTCTCATATAAAGACAAAAAGATTTTCCCATAATTCCTTTCCTTGGTTTTTACTAAGGCCCCTTCTCTTTCGGGCAAAACCAATTCCTTTGGATGTTCTGTAACTATTATACCGTCATCCCTCAATAAATCAAGTGAATCTACTTCTTTTAGTACTTTTTCATAGAGGTTGGAATGGTATGGTGGATCAACCAGAATTACATCTACCTTCTCTCCCTCCAATCTATGTAAAGCCTTCATATAGTCACCGAGAATCACTTTGGAATACTCTTCGGCTCTGCACATTTCGATATTCTTCTTAATTATAGAAACCGCAGTTCTTTCTTTATCACAGAAATAACAAAACTCTGCACCTCTGGATAGGGCCTCCAAGCCCAGTCCTCCTGTTCCTGCAAATAAATCCAAAAAGACTCCGTCTTCTATATAAGGCATCAAAATGCTGAATATCGCCTCCTTAACTTTATCAGATGTAGGTCTGATATCGTTATCTCTAGGTGCTTCCAGTTTTCTTCCCTTGTAGTCGCCTGCAATTATTCTCATATTTATCCTCTATTTAATCATTTTAATCATTCGTCAGAAAACATTCATTATTAACAACATTCAATATTTATAGTATTTAGTATTAAAGCATTCAATAGTTATAGTATTTAGTATTAAAGCATTCTATATTAATAGTATTCAGTATTAAAAGCATTCAATATGTTTAGTATTCAGTATTAATGATTATAACGATAAACTTAGATCCTCTCCAAACATGGACTTTACTCTTTCTCTAACTCCTGAGTTCTCAGGCATATCCAATCCGGGATCCCTATCCAAAAGTTGTTTTGCTGCCTGTTGGGCCTTCTCCAAAACATCAATATGCTTAACCAAATCCGATAGCAAAAGTTCAGGTATACCATGCTGTTTGGTCCCAAACAATTCACCGGGTCCGCGAAGTTCCAAATCCTTTTCTGCTATTTCAAATCCATCGTTTGTAGAGCACATTATTTCTCCGCGCTTTATTGCAATATCGTTTTCACTATCCGAAATCAAAAAACAAAACGATTCTTCAGAGCCTCTTCCGACTCTCCCCCTCAGTTGATGCAGTTGCGCCAATCCAAATCTTTCAGAATTCTCGATTATCATAACTGTTGCATTAGGCACGTTAATACCAACTTCAATCACAACAGTAGAAACCAAAACATCTATTAATCCTTCGGAGAAATCCTGCATAACCATATCTTTTGATTCCTGCTTCATCGCTCCGTGTATCAATTCGACTTTTGAATCAGAAAACTTCGCTTTAAGCTCATCAAAAAGTTTAGTTGCAGATACCGCTTCAATGCTTTCCGAATCATCTATGAGTGGAGCAACAACATAGACCTGCCTACCCTCTTTTATCTTTTCTGCAGCAAAGGTATAAACCTTATTTCTATCATCTTTGTGCGATAAGGTGGTTTTTACAGGCTTTCTTCCCTTAGGCATTGTGCGTATTTGAGAAGAATCCAAATCACCGTAAAGTATGACCGCCAAGGTTCTGGGTATCGGCGTCGCAGTCATAACCAGAACATTTACACCCTCTCCTTTTTCGTAGAGTTTTCTTCTTTGGTTTACACCGAATCTATGTTGTTCATCAGTTATAACCAAGCCGAGCTTTTTAAAACGAACATTTTCCTGTAAAACAGCGTGAGTAGCAATTAACATTGAAACGCTTCCATCCGCGAGACCTTCTATGACTTCTTTTTTTTCTTTTCTTTCCATAGAGCTTATAAGAAGCTTGGGTTTTATACCATAGCTATCAAAATCTCTGGTGAAGGTTTCCAAATGTTGTTTAGCCAAAATTTCCGTTGGAGCCATGATTACACTTTGATATCCGGAATTACATGCTGCATACATTGCCAATTCGGCAACTACGGTTTTTCCCGAACCAACATCCCCCTGAAGGAGTCTGTTCATTCTTTGTCTTCCTTCCAGGTCATTTCTAATCTTCTCCCAGGCCTCCTTCTGGCCTTCAGTCAAATCGAAATCAAGACCTCTTATGAATTCTTCTGAATTGGAGCAATCAAAACTTATTCCTTCATTAATCCTCTGCTCTCCTTTTCTCATGTACTGAAGTCCGGTTTCCAATACGAGGAGTTCTGAGAAGACCATTCTGAATTTGGCTGCCAAAACCTTCTTCCCATCCGTGGGGAAGTGCATGTTTTTTAGCGCGAACTCCATGTCTGCCAATCTGTTCTCAGCAGCTAAATCCTCAGGAATCCAATCATCAACTTCACTGTATAAATGACTGAGTTCCTTTTGCATCCTACGGATTTCCTTTTGAGATATTCCCGGAATTCTAGGATAGATTGGAATTATGCCTCTAATATCCTCAGGTGAACCTGCTTTCGAAAACTCAGGATGTATCATTTGAAATCTGGCATAGTTTTCGCTTATTCTGCCAAAGAATGAATACTCTATATTTAGATCGAATAATCTGGACAAAAAACGTCCATTGAAAAATACGATTTCTATTGCTCCTGAATCATCGGAAACAAGGAGCGAAAGCGGAGAATTCTTTCTAAAGTTATTTGGAGCTTTCTTCGTTAATACCTTTGCAACTATCAAAGAATCAGCACCGGGCTTAAGGTCTTTTATTTTAGTGATCTCTCTCCTGTCCTGGTAGGATCTTGGGAAAAAATAAATAAAATCTTCAATTGTGTTAATCCCACTTTCATTGAAGATTTTTTCTTTCTTGGGACCTATCCCTCTTAAACTCCCTATATTAGATTTCAATTCTACTGATTCCAAATTCATCATATTTTACAATGACATCCATGTTTCTCTTTACCAAATGTTGCGACCTTACTCCAGCGACATTAATATCAATCTCGTAAGGAAATTGTCCGGACCTTTTGGATATTAACAAAGCCAACTTATCTGCTAGTTCTTTGCAAAGACCTTTAATGGAATGACCAAATCTTACATAGACAGAAAAAGAAACCTTTATAGCACCTTCTTCGTTGTATTGCGCTTTAACATTTGGCTTAGCTGCAAGCCAAATATTATCGTAAAGATCCAGGGTTTGACAAAAACG
>CADBSP010000040.1 GCA_902797405.1 uncultured Eubacteriales bacterium
CTAAGTTGATAAAATATAAAGTTAGTGCAAAAGAGTAAAACAAAGGCTGATACTAGTTAGTGACATATAGAGAAGAAGTACGGATGGAGCACAGATTAAAAATATAAGACAGAGATACATATACAGATATAGATACAGATTTAGATATCGCTATTAGTTAATAAAGATAAAGGTTTCAGTATTAGGGTATGAAAATGGAATTTGAAAAGAAGAGAATCGGAGTATTGGGAACCGGAACCTGGGGCATAGCTCTGAGTAGGTTATTGGCTGTAAAGGGTCACGATGTTATAGCGTGGTCAGCTATAGAGTCAGAGATAGATTATTTGGAAGAAAATAGGAAGCATCCTAATCTGAAAGGTATGTCAATACCTGATAATCTCAGGTTTACAAAGACTCTGGAAGAGGCTATTTTCAGTGAATGTATCGGTTCTGAGATAGAAGAATCAAAGGAGCATATACTGAATAGGGAATCGGATTCCAATGGGAAGAAATTGAGGGATCTAATCCTCTTTGCTGTACCGTCAGTCTTTATCAGAAGCACATCCAAACAGGTTGCGGAGATAATTAAAATGCATACAGATTCTCTCAGAGAATTAACGTGCACATCCTCCGATTCGGGAGAAGTATCATTAATTGCAGCATCTTGTAACAAAATGCCTATAATGGTCACCGTCGCAAAAGGTATTGAGGCAGAAACATTTATGACCATGGCACAGATTATTAAGGATGAATTCGTAAAGGCTTTTGATGAAGAGTTAGCGGAGAATTTGCCTGTTGTGGCTTTGTCGGGACCGACTCATGCAGAGGAAGTTGCTTTTGATTTACCAACAGCAATAGTTTCGGCATGTGAAAACGAAGAATATGCCATGCAGGTTCAGGATATTTTTATGACGTCAAACTTCAGGGTCTATACCAACAGAGACATCCATGGAGTGGAGATTTGTGGTGCCATGAAGAACGTAATAGCTCTAACGGTAGGTATATCAAAGGGGATAGGCTTCGGGGATAATGCCAAGGCCGCTCTAATTACCCGAGGTATGGAGGAAATCAAAAGGCTTGGAATTGCGATGGGCTGCGATGAAAAGACGTTCTCGGGGTTGGCAGGTATAGGGGACCTGATAGTTACAGCCACTAGCGAACACAGTAGGAATAATCGTTGTGGTCAACTTATCGGCCAGGGCCTATCGCCTGATGAAGCTGTAAAGAAGGTTGGCATGGTGGTAGAAGGAATGAATGCATTACCGGCGGTAATGGCTTTAGCAAAGAGATATAACGTGGAAGTTCCACTTTCCAAAATGCTTGACGATGTCGTTAATAAGGGGATTAATCCAAAGGAAGCTGCTGTCAGCCTAATGAGCAGAGAGAGAAAAGCTGAGTTCTAAACAGAAATTGAATGCCATTTTACCTGCTCTATGGTATAATAATATGGGGGAAAAGGAGGATTTATGAATATAAAAATGCCAATTAATGTGAATACATATAAACACATCGCCAGAGTATTAATCATGGTGATGTTGTTTTCTTTGATTGCCATAAACCCGGGTTCTCCAATTGTTCAGGAGGTAGAAGCCGCAACCTTGGATAGCGGTAGAATAACAGCTACGTTCAGTAGTGATGGATCCAAGCTTACAATCAAAGGAACGGGAAGTGTGCCGGGAGCCATCCCGGAAAACGCCTTTGCTGCCAACAGCAGCTATTTATCCATCACAGAAAGAAGCAAACTCTCCAACGTTAAGACTATAGAAATTACAGGAAATATTTATGAGGTTGGAAGATACGCCTTTACAGGTTGTACAGGGGTAACCAAACTCATATTCTCAAATACCGCAAAGCCGATGAATGTTAAGTTCGGAGCTTTTTATACCTGCTCATCGCTTACAGCAGCGGGAATCACTTTCTCCAATAACATAACCCATATACAGGCAGGAGCTTTTAATACAGGAAGAACGGGCGACCTTCTATCGACGCTAAAGAAACTGGATTCCAGGTGGACCAAGTATACAACCACTAATCCTCACGGCTATATCATCTATGATACGCTTACATTTACAGCCATAAGAAACTACGATATGGCATTTAGTATGCTGACGGAGATTAACAAGGAGAGGACAAACAAGGGTGCAGGTGCTTTAACTATGCGGACTGACCTTTTGGAAGCAGCCATGATTAGAGCATTTGAAATAGCACTTTTGTTTGAACATATAAGACCTAACGGAGAGAAGTTCCATACACTCATAAACCACAATGGATTAATCGGTGAAAACATTGCATCGGGCGGAAGCTCCGTAAGCGCAGCTATGAATAAACTAAAAAACAATAAGAGTGATGAAGCCGATATCACAGACAGGAGGTTTAAATCCGTTGGTGTTGGATGCGCACAGGTAAACGGCGTTTATTACTGGGTTCAGATATTCAGCCAGGAAACAACTGGTTCTCAGGCAACCAAGCAAACCAATAAAACTGTAAGTACCGCAGTGGACTTCCCACTTGGAACAAACAACATTTACATTAATGGTAGATCCAGGAGCCTGGGATTCTCAATTGATGCCGGAGGAAACACCGGAGTTGCGGTTGGTGAAACGAAGACCCTGAATCTTAAAATGAACGGAGTCCCCTTTGCCAGAAGTAGCGGAAAGTGGTCCAGCGATGATTCGAATATTGCCAAGGTTTCTTCCGACGGAAAGCTTACTGGCGTCAAAGTGGGAAAGACAGTGATAAAGGCCGGTTCCAGCCAGACCAACAGAGCATCGCTTACTGTTGGCGTCTATCAAAGAGTTCGAGTGGCAGGAAATAACCGCTATGGGACATCCATTGCTGCTGCGGATAAATTGAAGAGCCTCCAGGGCAAGAGCAAATTCGATTGCATGATTATTGCCTACGGAGACAATTTTGCTGATGCACTTTCTGCAACGTATCTATCAGCAGTGAAAAAGGCTCCGATTATTCTCGTTAACAAGGCAAACGAATCTAACGTAATCAGCTATGTGAGAAATAATCTTGCCTCAGGTGGCAAGCTCTACCTGATAGGTGGTACGGCAGTAGTATCGCAGAATTTGGAGAATAATCTATATAGTTTGAGACCTGTCAGACTGGCGGGAACCAATAGATATGGAACTAATCTGGCGATTTTGAAAGAGGCCGGAGTTACGGGACAGGACGTACTAATCTGTACAGCCAAGAATTATGCTGACAGCCTTTCCGCATCTTCCGTTGGAAAACCAATCATGCTGGTAGATCAAAGAATGAGTAATGATCAGCTTACTTTCTTAAAGAATAACAATACCAGCGGGCTTTACTATTTAATCGGAGGTACTGTGGCGGTACCTGATTCCATCGGTACACAGCTAAGAGGAATCGGAGGCAGAGCTCAGAGAGTTGCAGGCTCAAATAGATACAGCACCTCATTGGAAGTGGCGAAGAAATTCTTCCCCGGTAAGAGAAATACCGTGGTATGTGTATATGCACTTAACTATCCTGATGGTCTTTCCGGTGGCGCAATAGCAGTACAGTATAATTCACCGGTGCTTTTGGTTAGTGCAAAGAGCAGCACCGATGCCCAGACATATACTAAGTCGGTAGGAGCGCGACAGGTAGTTGCTGTCGGTGGATCGGGAATCATTCCAGATGCAGTGCTCGACAACGTAGGTGGCTGGGTATAAAATGTCTTCCGAAATAGAAAAGTATTGAAAGCATTACAATTATGAGCAAAATTACGCTGGTCATACCGGCATATAACGAAAAACAAAACATTGGACCATTTTTAAACCGATGCCAGGATGTAGAAAAGGAATCCGGGCATAGGTTTAGTTATGTTTTCATCGATGACGGAAGCGGCGACGGAACCTTTGATGAAATATCTAGGCTTGCAGGCTCCAATTCGAATATCCGAGGCATCAAGTTTTCCAGGAATTTCGGCAAGGAAGCAGGCATCTTGGCAGGGCTTAGAGAATGCGTGAAAGACTACAATTCTCAGCATGAATACACCGTGATAATTGACGCGGATCTTCAGCAGGATCCAAAATATGTAGTTCAGATGGCCAATTTCCTGGACAATAATCCCGACTATGACTGTGTTGCTTGCTATCAGAAGGATCGAAAAGAAAGCGGTTTCATGAAATTCATGAAAAAGCGTTTCTATAAAATGATTGATGAGTCAAGCGACACGCATTTCGAAGAAAACGTGTCCGATTTTAGGATGATGAGAATGGAAATGGTGGAGGCAGTCCTTCAATTGGGTGAATACCATCGGTTCTCAAAGGGCATTTTTTCCTGGGTCGGATTCAATACTTACTATATGCCATACGAAGTCGAGGAACGCCTTCATGGAACTACGACCTGGACTTTTAGTAAACTCTTTAAATATGGGGTTGACGGCATAATAGGGTTTAGCACAGCGCCACTAAGAGCATCGACATGGTTAGGAATAATTACGTCTGTCGTTGCTCTCGTCCTACTCCTTTACAGCGTGATTAAAACCATTGCCTTTGGAAGGGATGTGCCTGGATTTGCTACCATCGTATGCTTGATTCTTATCATGGGTGGGGTGCAGATGATTCTCCTTGGAATTATGGGGGAATACATTTCGCGCATTTTTATGGAATCAAAGAAGCGCCCTATCTATATAGTTAAAGATACAATAGGGATTAGTAAGGATAATAGCTTTTCAAATAATAGATTTGATAAGACTGTAGAAGGAACAATTACGGGTGAAACCGGGAATCGCTTTTCCGATGCTGATTCCCGGACTGGTTTTATTATAAACGATATCAAAAAAGGGGAAGAGGTTCCAGAAGTTCAGGATGGCTCTGATGACTATGACAACACAGAATTCAAATGGGAGAAGATATAAGTGATTGCTTACATTAAGGGGTTCTTCAGATACCGCTTCCTACTGGAGGAATTGGTAAAGAAGGGGATTAAACTTAAATACAGAAGATCCTATCTGGGAATAGTATGGTCGCTTATTGAACCGATACTTACCACTATTGTTTTGGTTATAGTTTTTGGTACTCTATTTAATAATACCAATCCCACATTCCCTCTATACATTATTTGCGGAAGACTGATGCATTCATTTTTCTCCGCGGGAACAAAGGCTGCATCAATTTCAATCAGAAAGAACGCCGGCATGATAAAGAAGGTTTATGTGCCTAAATACCTTTATCCGCTTTCGGATGTGCTTTTTAATTACTTGATATTCCTTATATCTCTACTAGTTTTGATACTGGTTGCTATTTATACGAAAACCGCACCTACTCTGCTTATCTGGCAGTGCATACCTGCGCTTGTTTTGATACTCGTTTTGACGATTGGAGTTGGAATGCTTTTGGCTACATTGAACGTTTTCTTTAGAGATATGGAATATCTTTGGAATGTTCTTTTGATGCTCATTATGTATATGAGTGCAGTCTTCTATTATCCGGAAAGAATCCTATCCAGCGGATTCGCCTGGGTGCTGAAATACAATCCGCTATACTGCATTATAGATATTTTTAGAGGCGGTATTATCGGCTATATGTCGGATCCTTGGAATTACGGATATGCATTTTGCTTTAGCATCCTGGCAGTGATATTTGGAACATCGGTGTTTAAGAAAAAACAGGATGACTTCATTTTGCAATTATAATAAGCGAATAGGAGCAATCGAGTGATTGCACGGATTACATAAAAATGGCAGAGAAAAAAACAAGTGTAAAAGTTGACAATGTGAGCATGAAATTCAATCTGAGCTCTGAG
>CADBSP010000041.1 GCA_902797405.1 uncultured Eubacteriales bacterium
GGAAGGAACCAGTAAACCAATCGGTGGCGAAAGACCGACAGAGCTTGTCGTTGCTTCAGGCGAAACATATGCAGATGCACTTTCCGGATCTGCCCTTGGCCGTCCGATGCTTCTGGTTGGAAAGAGCCTAACCAATTTCCAAATCGACTTTTTGAAAGCTACACCAATTAGCCGGGTATATATTCTGGGCGGACCGAGCGCAGTCAATAAGAGCATAGAAAATGCCATTAAATCCATCGACTCAAATTTAAAAGTTGAGAGAGTCGCCGGAATCAATCGTTTTGATACCAGCAGAAAAATTGCGAGCAAGTTTTTCCCCAATGCAACTGCTGTTACCCTCGCTTCCGGGCTAAGCTTCCCGGATGGATTATCCGGTTCAACGCTGGCGATGGCAAGCAATTCCCCGATTCTCCTTGTATCAAAGGACGACACGTCCTACGCCAGGAGCTTTGCTGTTACTCACCATCTATCAAAGGAAATAATAATCGGTGGAGGAAGCGCAGTGTCCGACAAGGTTGCGAAGAAGGTAATCGAAAGACCGGAAGGGGAGACCCCGCACGTACATGTTTGGTCAACTAGCTTCAAATGGAACAGCGACCTGACTTCGGCAGATGCAAAATTTAAGTGCATCGACTGCGAAGAAACGAAGACAGAAGACGCAGACATAAGGTTCCATGTTTCCAAAGCAGCAACGTATTATGAAACCGGAACCATGACCTGTACGGCCAGCGCCAAGGACCCCGATGGAAGAACCAAAACATCAATTAGAACAAAGTCCCTTCCGAAAACATATGCAAACCACAGCTACCACTGGAATGAGGAGAGATATAATTCCGGATCCAGGGTCTTGTATTGCAAGGCTACAGCATATGTGGCAGGTGGATACGGTGCTTCCGGAAAACCTGCAGTTCCGGGAACCGTGGCTGTCGACAGGTCTGTGATTCCTCTTGGAACCAAGCTCTACATAGAAGGCTATGGATACGCAACCGCGAATGACACCGGTGGAGCCATAAGAGGAAACTTTGTTGATCTGGTCTACAACGATTACTATACTTGCATCCACTGGGGCGTAAGATATGTAAACGTCTATATATTGGATTAGACTAGAATAAAGAGAAGCGATGGGCACAATATGTAACGTACCCAATTAAAGCTCTGCCTGTGTGCTGGCAAAGACCAAAGAAAATGCTTGCATTTTCAACGTGTCTGAAGTATAATTATTCCGCTCGCGTTTTTGGAAAGGTAATATAGAAGCTATACAATTGTTGCTTTTCTACACTAAACGAAGAGCGAGTTAATCGATTGAGCAGGATTTGATCCGGGCTCGTCGAGCTAAAATATTTAGTCGGCCGAAAAAGATTATCCTTAGATTAAGACTTGTGGAAATCCGAGTAGGCGCAATCGAAAGTGTTGAAGGCTTACCATTTGGATGGTAGCCTCAACTCAGTAGGTGGAAAGGAAGAAAAATGAAATCATTCACAGCAACCCCTGCTGACATCGAACGTAAGTGGTACGTAGTAGATGCAGAGGGAAAGACCTTGGGTCGTCTTGCTACAGAAGTAGCAACAGTGCTTCGCGGTAAGCACAAACCAACATTCACTCCTCACATGGACTGTGGCGATTACGTAATCGTAGTAAATGCCGAGAAGGTTGATGTAACAGGAAAGAAGAGAAAAGAAAAAGTCTATAAGAGACACACAGGTTATCCAGGTGGACTTCGTGAAATCACATTCGAAAAGCTGATTGCTAAGAAGCCTGAAGAAA
Source organism: uncultured Eubacteriales bacterium (assembly GCA_902797405.1). Taxonomy (GTDB): domain Bacteria; phylum Bacillota; class Clostridia; order Peptostreptococcales; family Anaerovoracaceae; genus Eubacterium_B. Next base: position 1,765 of record CADBSP010000041.1, read on the forward strand.
TCGTGAGACATGCAGTAAAAGGCATGATGCCGAAGGGCAAGCTGGGTCGCCAGATGTATAAGAAGTTAAAAGTTTACGCAGGTCCTGAGCATAATCATCAGGCTCAGAAGCCGGAAACACTGGAATTCTAGGAGAAGGGAGGAATAGAAAATGGCAAAGATTCAATATCAGGGCACAGGTAGAAGAAAATCCTCCGTTGCTCGCGTTAGACTTCTCCCGGGTTCCGGAAACATCACGGTAAATAAGAAGGACCTGGATGGATACTTTGGAACAGGTAACGAAGTAGTTAAGAACGAAGTAGTTAGACCTTTCTCCGTAGCAGGATGCGAAGGAAAGTTCGATGTAATCGCAACAGTTCACGGTGGCGGTTTCACAGGACAGGCAGGAGCACTTAGACACGGAATCAGCAGAGCACTCTGCATGGCAGATTCCGAAACATACAGAGCACCGCTTAAGGCTGCAGGATTCTTAACCAGAGATCCGAGAATGAAAGAACGTAAGAAATACGGTCTCAAGAAAGCTCGTAGAGCATCCCAGTTCAGCAAACGTTAATCAGCGCGATTCGATATTCGATTCGAAGAGATTGCAAATTCGGTTTGCGAATTGGATGCAAATCAATTTCAACGAAAGTTCAGAAAGAGATGGTTGTCAAAGGCAACCGTCTCTTTTAAAATATGAATATGGCAAAGAGTAAACTAACAACAATTGTATTAAGTGTATCCATTGCGCTTTTTATCCTGACGGGAGCAATCGCTGTACCGATCTTTTTTCGCGGACTATATTATTCACAAATAGAAAAATTGAATCTGGTTGAGTCCACAGGATACCCAGAAGAAACCATCCGCGAAGCCTTTGATGAAATGATGGACTACTGTGTCGGAGGTGGAGCAGGATCAGGATATAAATTCGGAACCGGACAGTTAAAGTGGTCGGAGGAGGGCAAAGCGCATTTTGATGATGTGGCAGGGCTCTTCAGCATGGATATATTTCTATTGGAAATTTCCGCAGGACTGCTCGTACTCTTCCTCTTCAGTAGACTGCTAGTTGGGACGGATGATAGAGTCGGTCAGGTTTCTTCTCAGACAGGACATCTGGCAAACGCCGCACCGGGGAGCCTCGGAGCAGAGAGGACCAGATACCTGCATCCGGAAAGAATACTCGGAAGAGGGCCTCTCTTCTGGGGTCCGATAATACTGATAGTAGTCTTTGGTGCGATAGGATTAATGGCGTCCAGGGACTTCGACAGTTTCTTCGTGAAATTCCATCAACTGTTTTTCCCCGGAAAAGATAATTGGATCTTTGATGAAGCTAAGGACGAGATTATCAAAATCCTGCCCGAGCAAGTATTCAGCAATTTTGCTTTGATTATATTTGGAATAATCATAGGACTTAGCGTGATATCAATTTTAGTGGATTTTGTGCTGGCAACAAGAAGTGCGAAGAAGTGATGGGCGCCCGGTGCACATAAGATAATCGCGTAAGTGACAGAGAATTAATGAGCCGAAAGTATGTGGAACTATATTAAAATCTTTTTAATATCGATGGTGCCGATTGTGGAGCTCCGTGGTGCGGTGCTCTATTCTCAGTACCTGGAGTTACCCATACTTCCATCCTATATCGTGTGCATCATCGGGAACATGATCCCGGTGCCCTTTATCTATTTCTTTGCTAGAAAACTTTTGGTTTGGGGTAGCGACAAACCGATAATCGGTCCGATTTGTCGCTTCCTTCTAAATAAGGGGGAGAACGCCGGAAGAAAACTTACCGAGAAAGCCAGCCGTAGAGGTACATTTATCGCGCTTCTTTTATTCGTCGGAATCCCACTCCCCGGAACCGGCGCATGGACCGGAACCCTGGCAGCAAGTATCCTGGATATGGGTATAAAGCATACCGCAGGTGCGGTTATGCTGGGAGTTCTCCTGGCGGGAGTTATCATGATGTCTGCGGGAGTCCTGGGATTTAGCCTGTTGTAGGACAGGGGTGTTCCGAGTTTTAGCATGTTGTAAGACAGGGTGTTCCGGGATTGAGCCTGTTGTAAGACAGGAACTCGGAATTAGATTTCTTTAAAAAGGAACGCGTTCTTGGGTTTATAAGTAGTAAAATGTTGGAGGCGTAATTGTTTTACAGTATTTAGTAATATATGAGGTGTGCCAAAGAAGGCACACCTGTTTTTGTGAGTGAACACAAAAATTGCGAAAAAATCGAATAATTATTTGGTAAAATGTTGATACTCTTTATACAAAGTGTTAAAATTAACTCGTATCAAATACGACCCATACGCGAGAGATGTGCACACTAATGCACTGAGCGTATGACCATACACGCTTCTCTGAAAACGACCTCCACTA
>CADBSP010000042.1 GCA_902797405.1 uncultured Eubacteriales bacterium
GCTGGACGAGCTACTGGAGCTGCTTGTCGCAGGCTTGCTGCTTGATGAGCTGCTGGAGCTGCTTGTCGCAGGCTTGCTACTGGACGAACTGCCGCTCGAACTGGCACTTGCCGCAGGCTTACTGCTGGATGAACTGCTTGTTGCACTACTGCTTGAACTAGTGCTTGTCGCCGGTTTGTTACCGGAACCACTATTCGAATTGCCTGCAATACTGCTTTGCATGAGTTCAGCAGCTGCATATTCCGCATAGTCCTCCTGCTCCCAGTTTTCGAAGCTTTCTTCCAAAATCGAACCGCTGGTTGCATCTATCTCATACGAGTACTCTGCCTTATCAAATACATAGAACTCTATGTCATAGACCACTTTGCCATTCTCTCTATCAAGCTTTGCTTTGCTGAATACAACATCCGATTCCTTATAACCGGCACTTGCCAAAGCAACTTCCTTAGCTTTTTCGATTCCAATGATATCCGAAGCAATCTGTTGGTTTTGATTTGGAGAATTATTTGTGTTGTTTCCGTTTGAGCTATCCCCATTGACATTCGTATCCCCCAAACCATTTACCGCTGATTGACCGGGCCAAATATCAAAATCTTTGCCCAAAACATCTCCATTTGCCGAATCGATAACGTAATCATACTCAATACCATCAGCAACGAATTCAATTTCATAAACGAATCTACCGTGGTCAAAATCGAATTCTATCTTGGTGACGTTTATATTATTGGGAGAAACGCCCGCATCAACACAAGCAAAATTTATCGCATCACTTTCCCCGATTGCATTACTTCGAGCGATCTGACCTGTGGCATATACTCCACTGCTTCCCAGAAGCAAAACCCCTGCCACTATTATAGCTATTATTGTTTTCTTATTCATAAAAACCTCCTCGAAGGGAATCATCCCCCCTCATCTAGGTTTATTCTATTCGCTCATTATTAAAGTATTATTAAAACTATACTGAATGACCGAATTATTGCAGCATCGGAAGGATAACCTTGAATGTGCTTCCCTTCTTTTCTTCGCTTTCAACATGGATTTCACCATGATGCAGTTCCACAATCTTCTTTACCATGGAGAGTCCAAGTCCAGTTCCCTGAATGCTCCTCGAAGCATCGCTTTGATAGAATCTGTCAAAGATTTTATCCTGATCATCTTTAGAAATACCAATACCATCATCTACAATTGACAGTTCTACATTTTCATCTATTCTTTTAAGCCTAACCACAACACTTCCATCCTGCACTCCGTATCTATACGCATTGCTTATAAGGTTGTGGAGCATTCTGGTTAGGAGAACTTCATTTCCGTTTACCTTTAACCAGGGTTCAACATCCACGGTTAGATGTATGTTCTTCTCTCCCAACAAGGTCATCTGATCCGCAGTTTCTGTTACTAGGCGAGAAATATCCAGTTTCTCCATTTCGTATCTGTCGGATTTTTGATCCATTCTGGTGTAATCCAACATATCGCCCAGAAGGGCATTCATTCTGTGGCTCTGCTTATTAATGACCTCCATGGCATCAATATACTCCGGAATAGTCCTCTCCTTCTCCAAAGTATACTCCGCCTGAGTCATAATTACGGAAGTAGGAGTCCTTAATTCATGAGATGCATCCGAGGTGAACTGCCTTTCGGTATTAAATGCTTTTTCCAATCTATCCAGCATTCCATTAAACATCCTGGCCAAATGACTAACCTCGTCATTATTGTCCCCGACTTCAATTCTCCTCTTCAAATCATATCCCTCGGATATCTGCTCCGCAGTCACCTCAATTTTCTTAAGCGGAGCCATAAGTCTTCCAATTATTACATACAAAAGCATCATCAAAAGAAGGAGAAGTCCGGGTATGACCAAGAAAGAGATACGAGATATTTCATTTAGTTGATTTACACTGTTGGAACGCGAAACAATACCTCTAATCCATAGATTCTTTACCTCGGTATTTTTTTCAGTGCCTTCAGCTGATTCATTGGACTGAATAACTGGAACCGAAAGCTGTCTGTCGTAGATATCGTAGTTTTCACCGTTTATCTCTGTGGACCAGATCTTCGTCGAACCGAAGGTTGTTTCGCTCATATATTTTTCCAACGGGTTTTCACCATATAACATGGTTCCATCCGGTCTATAAAGGGCTGCACTAACGTCGTTAATCTTATCCAGAAAATCGTCATCAATTTCCAAAAACCCATTTTCATATTCTATATAGATATTACTGAGTGATGTCTCCGGTTTTTCTTCGGCAGAAACAAATACAATTTTGTCGATGTTTTCCTCTACCATCCCCATAAGATAATTGCGAAGCGTTCCTCTAAGAACGATTCCGCTGGCGAATCTAACCGCAAGGAAAGTAAGCACTGCTGTGATTAAAAGCAACAATGCAAACCATAGAGTTATTCTAAATCTAATGCTTCTATTCTTCATTTCTCCTCGCAAGCCAACATATATCCTGCACCACGCACAGTCTTTATAAGCTTCACTTCATGTCCGCCGTCGATCTTTTTCCTGAGATAACTAACATATACATCAACTACATTAGTCCCACCCTCATAATCGAAATTCCATATATGATCCTCTATTTTTTCTCTGGAAAGAACCACGTTCTTATTGTGAAGCATGTATTCCAAAAGTGCAAATTCTTTTGGCGATAAATCTATAAGCTGACCATCTCTGGTAACCGTGTGGGCCGCTGTATCCATAACAAGCGATCCCGCGGTAAGTTTATTTCCCTCTACTCCTGACTTCACCCGTGTCAACACTCTCACTCTGGCTAATAATTCTTTGATTGAAAAAGGCTTTACCAAATAGTCTCTTGCGCCCAGGTCCAACCCCATCACTCTGTCGTCTACAGAATCACGCGCAGTTAAAAAAAGCACCGGAACATCGATACCTTTTTCCCTTGCTTTGGAAAGCACC
>CADBSP010000043.1 GCA_902797405.1 uncultured Eubacteriales bacterium
GTTGGACTAAACGCGGAGCATGCACGTAGATATGCTCACGAGTTCTCCGGAGGTCAGCGTCAAAGAATAGGAATTGCAAGGGCGCTGGCAGTTGATCCGCAATTCATAGTCTGCGACGAGCCTGTTTCTGCGTTGGATGTTTCTATTCAGGCACAGGTAATCAATATGTTCGAGGAACTCCAGGAGAAACTGGGGGTTGCGTATCTCTTTATCGCACATGACCTACTGGTTGTCCACCACATATCCAAGAGAATCGCAGTAATGTACCTGGGTAAAATCGTTGAGATTGCCGATGCTGACGAACTGAACGGAAATCCAATACATCCATATACGGAATCATTACTATCTGCGGTTCCCATTCCGGATCCGGATATTACCAGAGCAAGGCAGAGAATTATCCTGGAAGGAGACGTACCAAGTCCGCTGAACAAGCCATCAGGATGCCCATTTAGAACCAGATGTCGCTATGCCACGGAAAGGTGTGCGGAAGAGGCTCCGGTGCTCACAGATAGAGGCGGAGATCATCAGGTTGCATGCTGGATAAAATAGTATTATAATTCATAGGTACTATTTAGCACTATAATGTGTTAAAATAGGAAAGTGGTATTTGATAGCTACCCCTAAAGGGGCTATAAATAAGACGTTATTATTTTAAAGTCTATTAATTGAGTTAATAGGAGGTTAGAAGAATGAAGAAATTTATTGCAGTACTGCTTTCACTGCTGCTGGTATTCTCCCTCGCTGCATGCGGAGGAAACAATAAGCCTGCAGAAAGTGAAAGCCCAGCAACAGAAGCTGAAGAAAAAACTGAAGAAGCAGAACCTGAAGCAACTGAAGAAGTTCCAGATGCTGCTGAATTGGTAAGTGAGGCATTCATCGATCCGGTTGGTGCCTGGGCACAGTACGATGAACTCATTGCAAACATCAAGGCAGAGACAGATTTCGCAAAGCGTACAGAGATGATGCACGAAGCTGAGGACATCCTCATGGCAACACAGTGCGTAATTCCAATCTACTACTACAACGATATCTATCTCCAGAAGGATTATGTTGATGGAATTTATTCCAACCCATATGCAACAAAATTCTTCATGTACACAAAGATGTCAAATGGTGCTGACACACTGAAGCTGAACCTTTCCAGTGAACCGGATTTTCTAGATCCTGCACTGAACAGTTCTGTAGACGGTGCTTGCTTGGCAGCAAACTCTTTCTCCGGTCTGTATACATATGATGCTTCCGGAGTTCCAGTTCCTGCATGCGCAACTGGCTATGAAGTTTCCGAAGATGGTCTCACATATACAGTTAAGCTGAGGGAAGGCCTGAAGTGGTCAGACGGAAGCGATCTCACAGCTGAGGACTTCGTATACTCCTGGAAGAGAGCAGCAAGCGATGAAACAGGTGCTGACTATGCATACATGTTCGATAACTTCAAAGATTTCCCGAACATCGATGTTTCCGCTCCTGATGCAACAACATTCGTATTCACACTTAACGCTCCTTGCGCATACATGGAAGACCTTATGGCATTCCCAACATTCTTCCCTGTAAAGAAGGAAGCTGTTGAAGGTTATGCTGATTGGAAGACAAGCCCAGGTGGCTGGTGCCAGGAAGCTGGATTCGTATCCAACGGTGCATTCGTATGTACAGGTTGGAACCACGATACATCCATGACATATGAGAAGAACCCGTATTGGTATGATGCAGACAAGGTAACTATCAATAAGCTAGAGTACATGCTCTCCGCTGATGATACAGCTATCTTTGCAGCATACAATGCAGGAGACCTGGACTTTGCTGACTCCGTACCAACAGACGAAGTAGCATCCCTCCTGGATAATCCTGAATTCCATATCGTTGACGAACTCGGAACATACTACGTTGCATTCAACTGCAAGAGCAAGATCTTCGAAGGCAAGACACCTGAACAGGCAGCTTGCATGAGAGAAGCTTTCACAATCATGATTGACCGTGACTACATCTGCGAAAATATCGGACAGACAGGTCAGGTTGCAGCAAACGCATTCATTCCACTCGGAATGGCTGACGGTAACGGCGGAGTATTCAAGTCCGATCCGGTTGGTCAGGGATACTTCGATCCATCCGCAGTAAGCAAGGATCCTGAAGGTATTGCTGAGCAGGCAAGAACACTTCTGAAGGCTGCAGGATATCAGTTCGGCGATGACGGAAAGCTTTCCGCTGATACACCGATTTCTCTGGAATATCTGACAAACACAACATCCGGACATATCGCAATCGCAGAATCCGTCCAGCAGGATTTGGCAACACTCGGAATCGAGCTCACAATCCAGCAGCAAGACTGGAACGTATTCCTGGAAGAGCGTAAAGCAGGTAACTTCGACTTCGCTCGTGAAGGTTGGATTGCTGACTTCAACGACCCAATCAACATGCTTGAGATGTGGACAACTGTATCCGGTAACAATGACTGCCAGTTCGGTCGTTAATACTTAAGTTTAGATTGTAAATTCTACTTTTAAGGTGACACCTCAATAAGAGGTGTCATCTGTTTTTTTGCGATGTCCTTTTGCTTGACCTTGTACATTCCGTAAGGCACTACAGAGGTATGTCACTCTTTTTTAGTAGCCAAACATCTCAGTTCTATGGTAGAATAAGTGTATATACACTCGTTTATATCTTTGCTTGATATAGAAAGGGCGGATATGAGTAGCAGTACATGGAAATTTAGCGAGCTTAAATTCCCTAAACCTGATCTGAGAGCCTATGAGGATCTCAGTAGGGACGTTGTGGGGAGAATTGAAGAAGCTAAAGATGGTGGTGAGGTGCTTGATATATTCTTCGAGTATAACGAGTTACTACGAAGAATAAATGATATTTTAGAGGTCTCATTTATCCATCATACAATGGACACCACCAACGAAATGTATGATAACGAGCAAAGATGGGTGGATGAGAATATGCCTCTTTTTACCAAGCTGAACTTGGATTTTGCTGAGGCTGTTTATAGAAGCCCGTTTAGATCCGAGATTGAAGAAAAGCTTGGATCCATGTACTTTACAAAGATGGACATAAAGAAAAAGACATTCTCTGAAGAGAATATTCCGCTCAGGCAAAGGGCTTCAGAGCTTTGTGACGAGTATCAAAAGATAATTGCATCATGTGAAATAGAGATAAAAGGGGAGAAAAAGAATTTCCTAACGCTGCAGAGGCTTTTAACAAATGAAGATAGAGAGGTTAGAAAAGCTGCATTTAAGGGTTTTTCAGGCTTTCTAAGTTCTAACGAAGAGCGATTGGAGAGAATCTGGGATGAGCTCATAAAGGTGAGAACTCAGATAGGAAAGAACCTGGGCTACGATAATTTTGTTCCAGTTGGATACCTGGAGCGAGGGCGAATTGATTACGGTCCGGAAGAGGTGGCACGTTTCAGAAAACAAGTGGAAGAGGAGATAGTCCCGCTTTGCAGTAAAATATACGAGGCCCAGGCGAAGAGACTCGGATTGGATGAAATAAAGGTATACGATGAACTCGTTGCTTTTCCTGACGGTAATGCCAAACCTGCCGGTGATGAAGAGTATATGCTTGATCAGTTAATCCAGATGCTTCGTGAGACGAGCAATGAAACCAACGAATTCATCGACTTCATGCTGGATCATGGATTGATAGATTGTGAGATTAGACCCAACAAAGCCGCAACGGAGTATTCGACATTTATAGCTTCACATAAGGCGCCGTTCCTGTTTTCATTCTTTGATGGAAGCGCAAAGGGCGTAAAAACCTTAACAGGAGAAATGGGACATGCTTTTGCAACGTATAGGTCTTCCAGGAGACAGCTCATAGACGCATATTATGTGTCGACTGCAGACATCATGGAAATACATGTGATGGCAATGAATGAACTATCCAACAGGTTCGCGGATCGCCTTTTTGGCGATGATGCAGAAAAATATATTTTCTATAATTACCACGATCTTATAACATTCATTCCGTTTGGCGTCGCGGTTGACGAGTTCCAGCATATCTGCTACGAGAATCCTGATTTGACTCCGAAGGAACGTACCAATGAGTGGCACAAGCTCGAACAAAAGTATATGCCTTGGAGAAAATACGATGATGAAGATGAATTCATGAACCGAGGCGGATATTGGTATAATAAGCATCACATATTCCATTTTCCGATGTATTATATCGAATATGATTTGGCTACTATTAATGCTCTGGAATTAATGAACCATTATAATGAAAGACAAACCACTGCATGGCAGGATTATTTGGAACTAACTGATATGGGTGGTAGCAGAAGGTATTTGGAAATCCTGGAACACGCAAATATAACTCCGGCTTATGAAGATGGCGCGGTGGCAAATGCAATTAGCCACGTAAAGGGAATCCTGGAAAACTATCATCAATAGTTGAGGTTCATAATTATTTGCACAGTTATAAAAAGAGATGGAAAGCATTTATCATTCAGCATTGAATGAATAAGTGAAAGAAAAATGGGATTAGATAAGGTATTTAGTATTAAATCAAGAATTGTTCTAATGAAGAGAATTGCGGCGCTTTGCTTAGTTGCCGCGGTTCTTTTTGCTTTTTCGGTGAGCTCAGCGCTTAATGTTGGAGCAATGACTGAATCGGAAATCGCATATATTAACTCTCCCATGGCCAATGAAATGTACTTAGTCTATGATTACAGGAGTGGAGATTGCTATCTTTCGGCAAATATGTATATGCTGAGACGTAGGGCATTTCTGGATGGAATGGATTGGACTGGGATAAAGAAGGACACCAATCCTACAGCATATAACGGTGGCGAGGGTAGTCTTAGAAAAACAGCTGCATACGATGATGGCTATACATACAACAGCATGAAACTCGACTACTATTTCACATATGGAAGCAGAACTTATAACGTGCGTGAGGGTAAGCTTCCAACAAGCTATACAGAAAAAGTGAATGTGCTTTGTAAACTGCTGGATGAACATCCGGAGGGAATAGCAGCACATGGGTATGCCTATACTCAGTGGGGGTCATGGCCGCATGCAATACTTTTGACACATTATGAGAGGACAGAGAGTGGTGGGATACAGTTCTACGCCGTCGATTCTGCTTATAATACTGTCAACAATAATACTGCATATGGTGGATGGAATTCGTCCTGGGAGTATTTCCAAAGACATGGTGTAAGGAAAATAGAGGATACTCAGAATGGATCGATTAATAATCTGTCGAGCTATAAATACATAGCAAACGTAACTCCTCGTAAGGTTGAAACTCCTGCCGCATCTAAGGTTTGGGAAAGACTCTTTGGCGCAGGACGGTACGACACCATGGAGTCCATAGTGCTGGAAGGTTTTAAAGCACGTGGAGGAACAGTGATAATAGCGTCGGGATCGACGTTTAAGGATGCCCTTTCTGCCTCTGGACTAGCAGGTGTCTTCGATGCTCCTGTTTTGATTACCGATGGCAAGAAACTGTCTGATGAGACAAAATCAGTCCTTAAAACACTTAGCCCATCGACTGTCTATGTAGCAGGGGGATCATTTGCTGTAGCCGATTCTGTTTTAACCGAGATTTCGGAGGTGACGGGAACCGGAGTTGCCAGAGTTTATGGTAATACCTCCTCCGCTACCAGTGCAAAACTTGCCGTTGAAGGAATAGGGAAATGGTCTTCGGATCATACCGCAGTTGTTGCTACGAACAGCAGCTTTAAGGATGCGCTTTCAGTAGCGCCAATTGCATATGCTAAGAAGTATCCTATTTTTCTGGCCGATGGTGGAAAGAGTCTATCTGAAGAGGTTCTTCAGACCATGGAGGGGATAGGAATAACTAACGTAATTATCGTTGGTGGTACTAGTGCTGTAACACCAAATGTGGAGGCTCAACTTGCAGCTAAGGGAATTTCTGTCCGGGAGCGACTTTCCGGTGCCAATGGAGTCGAGACCAGCGCCAAAATTGCAACCTGGGGAATAGAACACGGGCTTAGTCCAAATAAGATGGGGGTGGCAACCAGTCAAAATTTCCCGGATGCACTAGCTGGAGCAGCCTTCTGTGGTCA
>CADBSP010000044.1 GCA_902797405.1 uncultured Eubacteriales bacterium
ATTCCGTTTTATGGTGACTATGTAGATTTTGGTTGGCTATATATTCCTTTTGTGACCTTTGTTATCGTAGCCATGACAAACAGCGTTAATTTGACCGATGGCCTGGATGGTCTTTGCTCAGGAGTTACGGCAATCGCCTCCATGCTATTTGCAATCATCGGTCTAAAATTAGGGCAGGTTTCCCCCATGACATATTGTGCGACTCTCTCGGGAGTGTGTCTGGGATTCCTGCTTTTCAACAAAAATCCGGCAAAGCTATTTATGGGGGATACGGGTTCAATGGCTTTGGGAGGAGCCTTGGCTTCCGCCGCCATCCTTATGAAGATGGAATTCCTGTTAGTTATTGCCGGTTTCATATACGTGTTGGAATCGCTTTCTGTTATTATTCAGGTAATTAGTTTTAAAACCACAGGGAAAAGAGTATTCAGAATGTCTCCCATACATCATCATTTTGAACTCGGGGGAATGTCTGAGAAAAACGTAGTCTTTATGTTTTGGGGCATAACGCTTATTTGCTCCGTACTGGCATACATCATATTTGTAATATAGGATGAGAGTGAAATGCGTACGAATTTGGACAATGTAATTGGAAAAGAAGTATTGATTATTGGACTTGGTAAATCCGGAACCGCTACCTGCCAAACCATGCTGGATTTAGGTGCCAACATAACAGTCCAGGATTCCAGGTCTGAACGAGATTTTGATCCCAGTTTTTTAAACTATCTAAAGGGTAGAGGAGTAGAATGCTATTTCGACAGCATTCCGCCTGATATGGGAAAATTCGATATGATTATTCTTAGCCCCGGAGCGAGCCCGGAACTTCCTTTTGTTCAGGAAGGAAAGGAAAAGGGTGCGGAGATTACCGGGGAACTTGAGATTGCATTTAGAACCAGCAGAGGTAGGTTCGTTGCAATAACGGGAACCAACGGAAAGACTACGACAACTACTCTGGTGGGTGGAATATTTAAGGCCTCAGGACGTAAGACTCATGTAGTTGGAAATATTGGGACTGCAGCAATTTCCGATGCGTCTATAGCAAAGGAAGATGATTGGCTCATTACTGAAGCGTCGAGTTTTCAGTTGGAAACGACCAAGTATTTTAAGCCTGTCATATCTGCTATTCTAAACCTTACCCCGGATCATTTAAACAGACATCATACAATGAAGGCTTATGGAGAAGCCAAGGCAAAGATTTTTGCAAACCAGGGTGAGGACTGTTATCTGGTGATAAACTACGATGACAAGCAGTGCTTTGCACTCGCTAAAAAGTGCAAAGCGAAGGTGGTTCCATTCAGTAGAAAAAAAGAATTGGACTTTGGTTGTTTTGTTAGAAATGGAAAGATAGTCCTTAAAACAACTGAGGAAGAAATAGAAATATGTGAGACCTCGGAACTTAATATCATAGGAGATCACAATATAGAAAACGCACTGGCGGCTGTGGCCATATGTTATTTCGCAGGCATTGACAAGGAGACGATTGGTAAAGCGCTAACTTCGTTCATGGGTGTTGAACACAGAATGGAGTACTGCGGATTAGTAGATGGAGTTAAATACTATAACGATTCTAAGGGTACAAATGTGGATGCATCGATTACAGCTATCAAGGCAATACGTAAGAACATAATTCTAATTGCCGGAGGAGATGGAAAGGGCCAGGAATTCGAAGAGCTTGTGAAGGAGTTCCCCGGTAAGGTAAAGCATCTGGTTTACCTGGGGCAGGATGGTCCTAAAATTGCCAAAACTGCAAAGAAGGCAGGGTTTACAGCTTGCACAAAGGCGAAGGATATCCCGGAATGCGTTTCGATCGCAGCCAAGATTGCAGAGGAGGGAGATACAGTCCTTCTTTCCCCGGCCTGCGCCAGCTGGGACATGTATGACAATTATGAACAAAGAGGAGATCATTTTAAAGATTGCGTAAGGTTGCTAAATAGATGACAGAACAAAACACCATTTCAATAAAAAAGAATAAGGTATTAGAGAGACTTCCGTTTTTCGGAAAGAAAAACAAATCCGACTCTCAGGGGAAGGCAAGGCCCCAAGCTATAGGCGTGGATTTTCCCCTCGTTATCGTTACAACATTATTGGTTGTTTTTGGTGTTGTCATGGTGTTTAGCGCCAGTTACTACAATTCCATTAATGACTACGGAACTCCCTATTCATATCTCAGAAGTCAGGGCTTTTATGCAGTAACCGGATTCATTATCATGTACATTTCTTCCAGATTCAACTATAGGTATTGGAGAAGACTTGCATTTCCATTGGCTGTAGCGGGATTGGTTATGCTTTTGCTGATTTTCACGCCTTTGGGGGTTACCGTTAATGGTGCAACCAGATGGCTAAGTTTAATAGTCTTTACCGTAATGCCCGGTGAGATCACAAAGCTTGTTATAATCATTCTCTGCGCCACGTATTTTTCCAGAGATATGAAAAGGGCGGGGAATCTAATTGGAATACTTCCTATCGTTATATACACTGTTGTTTGTTGCCTTCTGATAGTTAAGCAACCTAACCTTTCAACTGCGATTACGGTTTTCCTGATTGCAGTCGGGATAGCATTTGTAGCAGGCCTTCAGTGGAGATATATTGTCTTGATGTTTTTGGGAATTGGTGGAGGAACCTTTTACCTACTAAAAATTAACGATGGGTATTGGCACGACAGAATGGCCAGCTTCCTGGATCCATTCGCTGATGCGCTTGGAGATGGTTTCCAGGTAGTTCAATCGCTTCTCGCCTTGGGAACCGGTGGACTTTGGGGAAAGGGCCTGGGACAAAGCATTCAGAAGAACCTATATCTCCCTGAACCGCAGAACGATTTCATACTGGCTATAATAGGAGAGGAACTGGGGTTCATAGGAATTGGCGTTCTTCTTTTGCTCTTTGTAATCATGGTTTGGAGAATATTCTATATCAGTCTTCAAAGTAAAGATAATTTCGGTATGCTATTAGGCTCAGGAGTTGGTATAATGATAGGTGTTCAGGTTATACTGAATGTGGCTGTTGTTACATCATCAATGCCTCCTACAGGAATAGCGCTTCCATTTATAAGCGCAGGAGGTAATGCTTTATGGATATTCATGGGTCTAATTGGGATAGTCTTAAACATATCCAGAAACCTTGATAACGATTCCAGAAATGGAGAAAGAATATGAGAGTGATTTTTGGTTGCGGAGGAACGGGAGGACATCTATATCCGGCTCTTGCAATTGCTGAAATAATCAAAAGAAAAGAACCGGATTCGGAGATTCTTTTTATTGGATCGAAAAAAGGAATTGAAGCCGAGGTTGTTCCCCATGAAGGATACAATTTTAAAAGCATACCAACCCAGGGAATGCAGGTTAGAGAGACCAAACTGCAAAAACTGGTTCTCAGTGCGAACGTGGGATTATCCAACCTGGCGGGCATAACAAAGTCTGCGAGCATCATTAGAAAGTTTAAACCCGACGCGATTATAGGAACCGGCGGTTACGTTTGTTTTCCCATTCTAATGGCAGGTGAGATGGCTGGTGTGCCATGCTATATTCATGAACAAAACGCTGTACCGGGTAGAGCAAACAAAGCGCTTGCTAAAAAGGCGAAAAAGCTTTTTGTTGGATTTAGAGGTACTGAAGACTCTTTTGGTTATCCTGAAAAAACAATCTTCACAGGAAATCCCGTAAGGCAGGACTTTTTGAACCTCGACAAAGAGGAGTCCAGAAGAAGACTGAATATCCCGGATGATGACTTCGTGATATTCGCCTTTGGTGGAAGCCTGGGTGCTTTAACGATCAACAAAATAGCGATAGACTATTTGGAGAGAAGCAAAGGAAAAGAAGGGCGAACCCTTTTATTTGGTACAGGAAGAAGATTCTTCGACGACTGTGTGGAGGAACTAGGCGATAAGGAGCTTATAGATAAGAGCAAATATATGATTGAAGACGAATCCGGGCTTCAGGCCTATAACGATGGTATGACCAGGGTATACGGATATATCAACAATATGAAGGATTTTATTTCAGCATCCGATCTTATGATTTGTAGGGCCGGTGCGCTTTCCTTAGCAGAAATCATGGCCGCGGGAAAGCCGGGAATAATAGTTCCTATACCAAACTCCGTTGGAAATCATCAATTCTTTAATGCAAAGGCGATATCTGATGCAGGGGGAGCATTCTTAGTCGAAGAGTCCAAACTTGATTTGGATGATATAAACGATAAGATAGAGTATTTAGCCAGAAACAAATCGGCTTTGGAAAAGATGGGAGAAGCTTGCAGATCTGTAGCTTCAATAGACGCAGCAGAAAGGATATATGAGGAGATAAAGTCCAATAATGCGTAAAACTAAAAAGCAGGATTTTGGCAATGTAGATCTGCTGGCAGCAAAGAGAATATCCACGAATACACAGGAGGTTCCTTCGGAACAAATTTTAAACAGTGTTCTGGAGAGAAAGAGAGTTGTCAGGCAGAGAAAAAGAGAAAAAAGAAGACGTATTCTAATTCGTCTTCTGGGTTTGTGCGTCATTCTTGGGGCTATATTTTTATTCTTAAGATCCAGTTACTTTGCCATCAAAGACATCAAGGTCGAAGGTATGAATTATTACACCGGTTCGGAAGTTATCAGTATGTCCGGTGCCGAGCAGGGAAGGAATCTAATCTTCGATGCCGGTAAAAAAGAAATAATAGAAAATCTAAGCAGCAATCCGTATTTTAAATCAGTAAAAGTAAAAAGGAAGCTACCATCAACACTTTTGATACAGGTGGAAGAAAGACCTCAGATAGCAGCTATTCTTTTCGGCGATAGCTTCATCGTGATAGATGATGAGGGAGTGGTTTTAAGAAAGACAGACGTTGATCCAAAACTCACCTTACTTACAGGACTAACTATAAGCAAAATGTCTATAGGAGAAAATGTGGACGCCGAAGAAAAGGAATTCCTGGCAATTACCCTTAGAATGCTTAATACTATGAGAGATGGAGACATGTATTTTAAGAAAATAGATGTGTCCAAGGTAGTAATAAGAGCGTATATCTATGACAACCTTTTGGTGAAGGGAACCCCGGGAGAAATAATGGGAGCAATAGAATCAGGTGAGCTCCAAAAGGTAGTCAGCAACCTCTTCGATCAAAACATTAGCAGGGGAACAATCGTCATGGGTGGCACCAGTTACATCTCGTTCTCCCCAGAATTAGACGCTGATTGACATAATTAATGTTTATGTATACATTCTGATGAAAAATAATAAAAAAAATGGTGCAAATCGTTGATTTTTATTGTATAATAATGAAGTATATTTTCTAAAGAATTAGGAGGCACGTGATGCTGCAATTTGAAACCGAAAAAGATAATTCTGCAGTGATAAAGGTAATCGGTGTAGGTGGTGGCGGATGTAACGCAGTTAACCGCATGATCGAAGCTGGCTTACAGGGAGCAGAATTCATTGCCATTAACACGGACAAGCAGGCGCTGAACAGATGTAATGCAGAAATAAAACTCCAGATAGGTGAAAAACTCACCAGGGGTCTTGGAGCAGGTGGAAATCCGGAAATCGGACAGAGATCTGCAGAGGAAACCATAGAGGAGATTACCAACATTTTGGAAGGTGCGGACATGGCATTTATAACTGCCGGTATGGGAGGCGGTACCGGAACAGGTGCAGCACCTATCATAGCCAAGGTCTCCAAAGATATGGGAATACTCACCGTGGGTGTTGTAACCAGACCATTCTCCTTCGAGGGTTCCAAGAGAGCCAGACAGGCGGAGCTCGGATTGGATTATCTGCAGAAGTATGTAGATTCCTTGGTTGTAGTTCCTAACGATAAACTTATAGAAACAAGCAGCGCTAACACCACTATGTTGGAAGCCTTTGATATGGCTGACGACATTCTTAGACAGGGTGTTCAGGGCATCACCGATTTGATTTCAGACTATGCTCTTATCAATGTTGACTTTGCCGATGTTAAGTCCGTAATGACCGATCGCGGTATCGCTCACATGGGAGTAGGTAAGGGTCGCGGCGAAGGAAGAGCTCAGCAGGCGGTTAGAACTGCTACAGAGAGTCCGCTTCTGGAAACATCCATCGAGGGTGCAAAGGCAATCCTACTTTACATCTCAGGCGGATACGACATGGGTATGCTGGAAGTAAACGAAATCGCATCCATGATTTCCGATAAGTCTTCCGATGATGCAATCCTTATCTTCGGTGCTTCTGTCGATGAAAACGCAGGCGATGAGATTTCAATTACAGTCATAGCTACAGGTTTTGAGGATGAGAGCAGGGGGACATATAGACCTATAGCACCTCGTCAGCCCAGACAGAGCCAAGAGAGAGAACTGATTACTGAGAATGGCCTTAATGCCAGGGAAGTAAGCCTTTCGGATATCTTTGATGATGAACCGGAAGGACCTACTCAGGAAGATTCAGATGATAGCGGATTTGGGATACCACTCTTTTTAAGAAAGTAATGTTTTAGTAGGACTAATCCCGAAAACGAGGCAATATTTGCAAATGTAGAGCCGGTCGGGAACCGGCTCTTTCGAATTTATGAGAAAACCAAAATACATTTCATCATCGGATAATCCGAATTATAAAGGCTGGTTAAAACTCCTCCAGAGAAAATTTAGAGACCTGGAATCGAAATTCATAATAGAGGGTGAAGTTTTACTGGAGGATGCAGCGAAGAGCGGCGGAGAAATATGCGAGCTGCTGTTTAGTTCGGACATAGAAAAATTAAGTGATGCCGAAGAGTACAGCGTCGAAGAATATATAAGCGATTTAGTCAGGAAGCTAAATCAGAATGGAAAAACTATAGATAAGTATTACATTCTTTCCTCGGAGCTATTTCAAAAACTCAGCCAAACGGAAAACGGACGAAGAGTGATAGGAATAGTGAAAAAGCCGGTTTTTGATAGCTTTTTAGATGATGTAAAAGTCAATAAGGAAAAAGCTACAGAAGGGAACTGCTCGGAGGAGGGAAGGACGTTTAATAAGAACATACTGGTATTGGATAGACTGCAGGATCCCGGCAATATGGGGACCATTATAAGAACTGCGGATGCAGCAGGATTTAATGAAATTATAGCCATCAAAGGAACCGTAGATGCCTTTTCACCTAAGGTTGTTCGTTCAGCAGCAGGTTCCATAATACGCATTCCAATTACATACGTGGATGGAACAGATGAACTCGTGGATAGAATACGTTTGGTTTGGAATAATGAAGAAACCTGTGAAGCTGAGAAACCAAAGAAGGAATCCCATGAGTCAGTGAAATTATCAGGAGGAACAATAATTGCGACTGCCATGGACGGAGAGAGCAATCTATGGGAGACGGATTTATCCGGATCTGTTGCGATAATCATCGGAAACGAGGGTGCGGGAGTATCTCCCGAACTAATTGAGCTGGCTGATAAAAGGATATCTATCCCGATGCAGGGAAACATCGAATCATTAAACGCAGGAGTGTCAGCCTCATTATTAATGTATGAGGTTTTCCGTCAGCAAAGGCAATAA
>CADBSP010000045.1 GCA_902797405.1 uncultured Eubacteriales bacterium
CAAAGACGGCGATTTCGTAAATCTCGGAATTGGTCTTCCAACTCAGGTTGCTAACTATATTCCTGATGACATCACCGTAACACTGCATTCCGAAAACGGATTCGCAGGACTTGCTGGTATGGCAGAACCGGGAAAAGAAGATGTTGATATCATCAACTCCGGTGGTGCTTATGTAACAGCAGTTCCATGGGTAAAATATTTCGATACATCCACATCCTTCGGTATGGCTAGAGGACACCTGGATGCCACAGTTCTCGGTGCAATGGAAGTTGCTGAGAACGGCGATTTGGCAAACTGGATTGTTCCTGGCCAGAAGGTTGCAGGAATGGGCGGAGCTATGGACCTCGTAGCTGGAGCTAAGAAGGTTATAGTAGTTTCCCTCCACACCCAGAAGGGTGCTCCGAAGATCTTGGAAAAATGCACACTTCCTCTCACTGCAGAGAAGTGCGTAAGCAAGATCATCACAGAAATGGGCGTTATGGAAATCACTCCTGAAGGAGTTGTTGTAACAGAGTTACATCCTGACTACACACAGGAAGATATCCAGGCTGCCACAGGTTGCAAATTGATCTTCTCACCGGATCTAAAGGCAATGGAAGAGGAATAAACCAAAATAAAACTTAATAACAGTCTAAAGATAGTTAGATAGTTGACTTTTGGTCCTCGATTGACTAAACTTCTAAAGGAACGGCTCTCTGCCGTTCCTTTTGTAAAATAAGAAAGAAGGTCAGTTATGAGTTATTTGGAAGAATATAAGCGTTGGCTTGAAAGTCCAATCGTTAAGGATGAAGATAAAGAAAGCCTAAAGCAGTTAAATGACGAAGAAATAGAGGCTAGGTTTACCTCAACATTGGAATTCGGTACCGCAGGTATTCGAAGAATCATGGAGCCGGGACCGGGAGGCATAAACGAATATACCGTTAAGCACATTACCCGTGCTTTGGCTAAAAACCTGCTGAAACAGGCGGGAATAGATTCTACTTCTTCATCTAGTGATGAAAGAAATCCTGATGAGAATAATCAAATAGTAAATACACCTCGCATTTCTGTTGTAATAGCATATGATTCCAGAAACAATAGCAGGGAATACGGAGTAATTGCAGCGCAGGTACTTGCAGCCAAGGGAATCCACGTCTATCTATATGAGAGTCTAAGGCCTACGCCGGAGCTTTCTTTTGCTGTACGTTATTCGGGATCCATGGCGGGAATAAATATCACCGCAAGCCACAATACCAAGGAATATAACGGTTATAAGGTCTACGGAAAAGACGGTGCACAGCTCTCACCGGAGCATGCAGATGAAATCGCAAGCATAATTGCATCAGAGGATATACTGGATCCTGTGGAGATGATGGACTACGATGAAGCTGTCGCAGCGAGCGTCATAGAGGAGATTAACGGCTATTTCGATAGCATATATAAGGGTCAGGTTCTGGCACAGTCGAAGCTTCCGAAGGAATATGACATGATTCAGAAGAACAATTCAGATCAGAAAGATTCCGATTCGGAGCATTCTGAAATAATGAATGCAGTAAACGACTTGAAGATAGTCTATACAGCTCTTCACGGAACCGGATATATGTTCGTTCCCGAGATTCTCCAAAGAGATGGATTTGGAAACGTAAAATGCGTGGAAGAACAATGCGTGCCAAATGGTGATTTTCCAACGGTTACAAGCCCTAACCCCGAGAACAAAGAAAGCTTTGCCATGGCAATTGACCTCGCAAAGGAAGAAGGGGCGGATATCATAATAGGTACCGATCCCGACGGAGATAGATGCGGTGTAGCGATTCCAATAAACTCATGTGCCTCCGGAACATGCGATGATTCTGAATCTCATGAATCATTCAAGGTACTTACAGGTAATCAGATCGGAGTTCTCATCCTGGATTATTTAATCAAAAATCGTAATTCCGGTGCTGATGCAAAGGGATCTAAAACTGATAGTGCCGACTCCAAACCATATGTATGTAAGAGCATAGTTTCTACCAATATGGCTAACCGCATTTGCGAGAAGCATGGTATAGAGATGGTGGAAACCTTGACTGGCTTTAAATATATCGGTGAAAAGATGGAGGAATTATCCGTCCAGGGCGGCAGGGAATTTGTCTTCGGCTTTGAAGAAAGTAATGGCTATCTAACCGGTTTATATGCCAGGGATAAGGATGCGGTTCTAGCGTCAATGCTAATAGCTGAAACAGCAGCCTATCATAAAGCGCATGGTCGCACCATGGAGCAGGCCTTAGAATCCCTCTATCAGGAATACGGTTATTATCAGGAAAAGGTTGCTTCCAAATCCTTCGCAGGAATAGACGGACCTTCGGAGATGAAGTCCTTTATGGAAAACTACCGCATGAACCCGCCTTTAGAAATTATGGGAGTTCCTGTAACTCGCATCCGCGACTACCTGTCAGGGGAGATATGCAATCAAAAAATTGAAGGCTCATCAGATGCCAAAATGAATTCAGGGAACGACATAGAGCCAACCAATCTTCCGAAGAGCGACGTGCTTTTCTATGAACTTGAGGATGGTTCATCGGTTGTTATTCGCCCGTCCGGGACAGAGCCAAAGGTAAAAATATACTTTTCCGCGATGTCTGAAGATAAGGCGACAAGTATTGAAAAACTTGATTCACTGGAAAAAGCAATTTGCTAAATAAAACAGATAAATTATAGGTCTCTTAGCTAATCAAAGGGATGCTTGCGAATGAGTAGGCAATCCCTTTTAATTTTGCAAAAATAAGGCATTTTTGATATAATATTAAAGGCTATGTGCATAGATTAAAGTCTATGCCGGCTGAAATAAAATAACCCCTCATATATGGAGGTGTTAATGGGGATGAGAGGTTATTAGCGCCAGGCCCTGGGCTAGTTGCTTAATGGGTGACGAGGAATGGCAATTATCGAAAGATTCGGCGGATATTGCCACGGCTATCATAGGTCTAACCTATGATGTGGGTCGACAGGAAGAAGGCAAAAGGCAGAATAAACACTGTAACAAAGATTCTTCCGACACTA
>CADBSP010000046.1 GCA_902797405.1 uncultured Eubacteriales bacterium
CCCGAATTAACTTTTTCTCCGACGGATTTTACATATCGACCGAGCAGGATTTTTACAATTACTGCAACACCGATTATCACGAGCGATATAACCTGATAATCAGGGGTATCCGGCTGAATAATCTTTTTTATGGATTCTATCAAAGACGTGATGCCGGCATATAAAACCAGCACTGCGATAATCATTGCAGTTAAGTATTCCACGCGCCCATGTCCCAATGGATGTTTCCTATCAGGTGCTTTTCCCGCCAGTTTGGTGCCGATGATTGTTATCACGGAGGAAAGCGCATCGCTCAAATTGTTTACAGCATCTAGCACGATGGCGATGGAATGGGAAAGGAGACCAATAGCGGTTTTAAAGGCTGCTAAAAACACATTGGCCACAATTCCAATTATGCTTGTTCTTACTATAATCTTCTCTCTATTCATGCATTTATTATATCACTTTGTAAGAAAATCTAAAGAATTATGTTAAGTGATTTGTAATATAATTGGTTTACTATGAACTACAAAGTGAAACTCGGTTGAAGCGAATTTAAAGTTTTTGTATCGCACAAGAGGACTGAGTATCGAATAAAAAGTAGTAAGCGTCATACAAAAGGGTTAAGTTTCGAATACAAAGTAGTGAGGCAGTAAGAATCGCACAATAGAGTCAAGTGTTGGTTAGAAAAGTAAAGTGACATAAGCATGAGTAGTTACGTTAAGAACAATAAAAGAAGGGGAGTATTGTTTGCGATAGCCAGTATAGTGTTTGTACTGGCTGCTTCTGCTGCACTGATTTGCGGTCTTAGCATTATTAATCTCACGAGCTTACATTCCAGTGCAGAGTCTGCGAAGGACTACGGTTACGATATTTACTTTATCGAAGGACAGCAGGTTACTCCATATGAATTCCATATGTCGCTTAGCGAATACACTAGCGAATACTCCTATGAAATAGATCCGGAGTCGGATGAAGTCACGTTGGATATTAACCCGGAAGGTACAGAACTTCCCTATGGGATATCTTCGATTCAGGAGATAGAGGACGGCTTCTCCATCCAGCATATTCGACCCGATTTTTCTTTTGATGAAAATCTGTATGAAAAATACATGGGAATTCTATGGATAATCATTATAATAGCTGCGATATTGATGCCCCTCTCTTTTATTATAGCTATTAAAAACTGTGGTCAGAGAAACGAAGACGGTAGCATAAGAATGAATTGGTTTGACAAAGTGTTTACCGAAATTCAGCTCGCTGCAGCTGCCGCAATTACATTGGGGATAATCCCCGTATATATTCTTTTGGAAACATGGTTTGCCAGCAGTGAATGGATAAAGCCTTTGGTCGTGGAACTATTCAATGATTATCCCGATCTCTGGAATATGCTTTCGTGGATGGATGCCAGGGAATGGCATGGAACATATTATACAAGCTTTTTCCAACCGACATGGGTACTTCTGCTTCTGTCCATAGTATGCTCGATTGTTATCTTTGCCTTTGATATCCTGATAGCTTCTTCCATAGCCAAAAAGATAAAGGCCCGCAGATTTTGGAGGGGCACTATTATCGGCTCTCTTTTCTACAAAGCGACCTCCTTAGTAGAAAGAAATAATGCAGTTTCAGGTAAGGTATATCTGCCTGTTATTGGGTTTGCAATAGTGGCAGCATTGCTTGGCTTCATGGGTTGTGCGGCTTTGGTGGGAAATGCGTGGATAGCCTTTTGGATTCTTCTGATTCTGGGGGTAATTCTAATTTCTGCTACGATTGCGATTTTAAAAAAGCAGGTCGGCAAGTATAAGATGGTGAAGGATGGATTAAACGAAGTTCAAAAGGGGAATTTCTCATATAAGATTCCGGACCTGGGGAGCGGTGAGTTCGGCCGACT
This sequence comes from uncultured Eubacteriales bacterium, assembly GCA_902797405.1. Taxonomy (GTDB): domain Bacteria; phylum Bacillota; class Clostridia; order Peptostreptococcales; family Anaerovoracaceae; genus Eubacterium_B. The sequence continues at coordinate 1,871 of CADBSP010000046.1, forward strand.
GGCAGAATCGGTTAATTCCATAACTGATGCTCAGAACGAGGCAATCAGAAACGAACTAAAAAGTCAGCGTCTCAGGTCGGAATTAATCTCCAACGTATCCCATGACTTAAGGACTCCACTAACGTCAATGGTATCTTATGTAGATCTTCTGAAGACAGAGGGCTTGGGAAGTCCTAATGCGGAGGAATATCTGGAAATAATATCAGAAAAAACCGAAAGGCTTAAAAACCTGACCGACAATTTATTCGAAGCAGCAAAGGCATCCAGCGGGGATATTCCGGTTAATATAGAAAGAATCGATCTGGATGCTATAGCCAGGCAAGCAATCGCCGAATTGGAAGAAAATATTGCATCTAATAATGTCGAATTAGTCTACAATTGTAGGGTCGATAAGCCGGAGGTCATGGCAGATGGGAATCTTCTGTGGCGTGTTATTGAAAACTTGATTACTAACCTCAGCAAGTATGCACTTCCGGGAACAAGAGCCTACGTGGACATTGTCGAAAAGCCTGAAATAAGTATCGGAAATAACGTAGATGGTAAAATGCCTAAACCGCTTTCGGCTGATGGCGTATTGGGCAAAGGCAGAATAGCCCTGGAGGTAAAAAATATGTCCAGGGAGGCGCTTAACATTTCTGCAGAGGAACTCATGGAGAGATTCCAGAGGGGCGACGACTCCAGGAATACCGATGGAAGCGGACTTGGGCTCGCCATCGCTAACGACCTCACAAGTCTCATGAACGGCACGTTTGAAATTTACGTTGACGGTGACCTCTTCAAAGCGACGGTGGAATTGAATCGTGCACCGCTCAACTAATAGAATCAGATTAATAAAAAACAATTCAACTGAGGACCGGGTATAGGCCTCTGCACGCTTCTACCTAGACCAATGGACGATTTAATAAAGCAAAAAAGCTGATATAGGCCGAAGCACGCCTCCGCAGAAATTAATACAATGATCCAAAAAATTGAAAAACTTTCGTTTGGAGTTGACCAGGGGATGGGGCCCCCGTGACAACTCCACGAAGGTGCTTTAAATTTTTTGGGTATCATTGTAATTTCGAGGACCAGCGTGCAAAGGCCTATATCAGCTCTAACGAGTTTTTTTAATCGGAGATTGTAATATTTGCACCTGCGTTACGCATCTCAGTAACAAGGGCTTTATCGACAGCGGAATCAGTTACAATACTGTCGACGTCAGTGAGTCCGCAGGTTCTATAGAATCCAATCTGTCCGAACTTGGAGTGATCTGCCAAAGCGATGCGCTTCATTGCCAACGGAAGGAATAGTGAGCGGTATGCTTCTACACCAGCGTAGTTGTTGGTAAACCCTTCATTTACGGTTATGCC
>CADBSP010000047.1 GCA_902797405.1 uncultured Eubacteriales bacterium
ACCCAAAATAAGGCCAAGGACCAGTCCCCTGAGGAATGTCCCCAGGGACCAGCCCTTCACCACTACAATGTCTTTCTTATTATTATTATTCTTCTTTTTTACGCTTTTTTTATTACTCATCTTTAAGCGAAGGCAGCTGTGATTATTGCCATCTTATAGATTTCATCAGCGTCGCATCCACGGGAAAGATCGTTGATTGGTGCATTAAGTCCCTGGAGAATCGGTCCATATGCAGCAAATCCACCGAGTCTCTGAGCTATCTTATAGCCGATGTTTCCTGCTTCAATGCAGGGGAAGATGAATGTGTTTGCCTGACCGGCAACAGGGGATCCCTGGCATTTGGTCTTGGCAACTTCCATGGAAACAGCTGCGTCGAACTGTAATTCTCCGTCGATAGCGAGATCCGGTGCCATCTCCTGAGCTTTGATTGTGGCATCGCGGGATAGCTGAACTGTTGCGCCCTTTCCTGAACCCTTGGTTGAGAAGCTTAGTACTGCAACCTTTGGATCGATTTCGAAAATCTTAGCTGTATTAGCTGTTTCAACAACTACTTCTGCTAGTTTTTCTGCTGCTGTATATGTGACGTTTCCATCCTTGTCTACATTATCCTGATAGTCGATATTGATAGCACAGTCACCCATAGCGATTCTTTCGTCGCCACGGATTAGAATAAAGCTGGAGCTTACGAGGTGTGCTCCCGGTTTAGTCTTTATCAGCTGAAGTGCCGGGCGAACTGTGTCAGCTGTGGAATATGTGGCTCCGCCCAATAAGCAGTCAGCCTTACCCATTTTTACTAACATGGTTCCAAAATAGTTGCCTGCAGAAAGCATCTGACGGGCGTCCTCTTCGGATACCTTGCCCTTACGAAGCTCTACAAATTCCTTTACCATTTCGTCCATGCCTTCATAATTAGCAGGATCGAGGATGGTGCACTTGGAAAGATCGTATCCACCTTCAGCTGCGCCCTTTGCGAATTCTTCTTCTGTGCCTACCAGGATTACTCCGAGTACGCCTTCCTGGGACAGCTTCTGAGCTGCATCCATGACTCTTGGGTCCGGACCATCAGGTAATACAATTGTTTTAGGATCTGCCTGCAATTTAGCTGTAAGCTTATCAAAAATATCCACTTTATTTACCTCCATTTTCTATACGTTTTACCGCTTCCAACATTCAGATTTTATCACACATTATCCATCTGTACAATAAATGTACCTGTCGCAGCGACACAAATCTGTAATATCTGTAATATCTGTCACGGCGGCGCAAATCTGTCAAATCTGTAATATCTGTCACAAGAGCGCAAATCTGTCAAATCTGTAATATCTGTAATATCTGTCGCAGCGACACAAATCTGTAATATCTGTAATATCTGTAAAATCTGTCGCGGCAGCGCAAATCTGTTAAATATGTTACAAAAGCACAAATCTGATATATCGGTAATGATATATCAGAGTTGCGTTTATTAAAGCAGCTATTCTATTACTGAATTGAAGCGTTTAGAATCTTAGAGTTTTAGTTCACGTCGTTTCTGGCGAGGATTTCGGCAGGGGTCTTTCTGAGGGTTGTGAAGACCGGGAGGAGCCCTCCTACCATGTTAAAGAAAAGCACGATTAGGAAGCTTCCGAGGAAAATCCAGATATTCATTTTATACATGCTTACTACGTCCGAAATTGTATGGAGAATATAGGCCATAAATGCCATTCCGGGAAGCGCTGTAAGGAGAGTAATTGCCAGGACTTCCCCGGAGAACATGCGATAGATGTCTCCCTTCTTTAATCCAACTGCACGCAGCACGCCCACTTCTTTGATTCTGGAAAGGAACGACGCTCTCAGTATCAAATAGATTTCTATCAAAGATACCGCGATTATGATTGCAGCCATGATTTCAACTCTAAGGATATTGCCCTGGATGCTGAATAGATAATTGGACCTTTGCTGCTGGTATATATCGACTATCTCATGCTGTCCGTCATTAAGTTCAATCTTTGCGACTTCTTTGTTTACCGGACAGATTCCCAGACTTCCAAACTGACTAAGGCGTGCCTGAAGCACAGTTTCATCGTTTGCGTAGTATCCGTATCCTGTACGCTCATCATGATAGAAACCTGTTACGACGAGTGGGTTTCCTCCCACTCTTTGATCCATGATGTCTCCAATTTCTTTTGAGTCCATCATATAGTCAGGAACGAGCACTTCAAAGTCATTAACCGGAAGCTCACCGGCGACCAGATATTTCTCAGGATCGTTTTCTAATGCTGTATATGGGGCAAATTCATTCTCGCCTGTTGGGAATGGAGCGCTCATGTTTCTGCCGACATCAATTCCCATATCGTAAATACAAAGCGGTATGATTAGGTCTCTTTCCACATAAATATTAGGCTGAGTGGTATCACTAATTCCAACTATAGTGAAGTCAGGCACGTATGGCGAGTGCAGAAGTTGTCTACCGAGCATATCCTCCAGACTGTCTATTCCACTTTCCTTGGCCACCCAATCGTTATATACACTCCTTTCAACGACCAGTTTATCTAAAACTATTTCGTTAGAATTGCTTGGCATTCTACCCAGGATGAGGTTCTCTTCAGATAGCCTTGCCTTGTCTGTGACTGAAGCATAGATTGTGCTTGAAGCCCAGGCTGTTTGAATAAAGTCATCTGACGGCATTGCGAATGCGACATAGCCTCCGCCCGGGAGAACATAATCCACAATCGGGTCGCGGGCGTACCTATCCAGGTGTTTTTTGTTTAAGACACCAACGTTGGCACTTAGATACTCTTTGTTGTCGGTTATGAATTCGTCGTCGGTTATGTTATTTACTCCGACCACATTGCTTATCGCGTAGATTACGAACATGGAGGCAAGCACGAATCCGAGGAGCAGAATTTTCTTTAGCTTGGAGTATCCTCCGATTTTCACGAAGCCTGTTTTAAGTGCGAGCCAAGGTCCGTAGATCGTTCTGTATTTTGGTTTAGCCGGAACTCCATGTTGGCTAGCGGGATTGTTATATGTTCCATCGGTTCCGCGATAAACGTCTTCGTAATCGAACTGATATTTATCCATTACTTCTCTGGATAAACCCGTGTAATGCTCATCCAGGATTTCTACGTTCTCCTGCCCGAGGGTAAGCCTGTCTGCCGTATCTATATAGATGTGTCCGTTACGAATGACAATCTTTATCGGAGGGAGCTCGTCAGGAGCATCGGTAAATACCTCAACAAAAGGCGAAATCTCTCTTATTTCAGGAGAATCGATTATTTCAGAAGAATCGATGTTCTCTCTTTCCTTATTAAGTCTCGCTTCGCTTATCTTACCAAGCTCAGCACTATAAGGCATGTCCTTTAGATAGATGCGATTATCCACGCGATAGTCCAAACTTCCCGCGTGCTCATTCTCTCTATCCGAAACAATTCTGCCGTCTACTATTTCAATAATTCTATCTGCATAGAACTCCGCAATCTGTCTTTCATGCGTAACCAAAATTACGAGCTTATCCCTGGAGATAGCTTTGATGATATTCATTATTTCTATGGTATTGGTGCTATCCAGGTTTCCGGTCGGTTCGTCTGCAATGATGATTCTGGGGTTCTTTACGATGGCGCGGGCAATTCCAACTCTCTGACGTTCACCGCCTGAGAGCATACTGACCGGGCGGTTTCTGTATCGAGCGATTCCCACCCTGTCCAGAATGTACATGACCCTTTCCTCTATGGCTTCCTTTCCTGTGAATCCAGTCATGCGAAGGGCTAGAGCAACATTGGCGTAGACCGTAGCATCTTCTATCAAATTATAGTTTTGGAAGATGTATCCGATATTTGCGTTTCTAAGTTCATCGCGGGCTGCGCTAGTTCTCTTTGTCATCCTTTGATCGTCGATAAATATGTCACCGCTATCCACGTTGTCCAATCCGCCGATTGCATTAAGAAGGGTCGTCTTTCCGCATCCCGAATTTCCGAGGAAGGTCACCAGCCCGGAATTAGGAAGGGTGATGCTCGTATCGTCGATAGCCCTGATTTCATTTGACTTCTTACGGTTGAAGTATTTGTTTACGTGGTTAAGTTTAATCATGACTATACCTCCTCCCTATATGCATTCATGGCGGTCTTTTTGAACATCTGGCTGGAATATCTATAGGCCAGAAGAAGCGTCATGGCTAGAACCACTATGTAGAGAATGACGTAATCCCAGGGTTCTATATACCTAACGAGTCTAACGAAATATGCAGGTAGTATGTTGGATCCCAGGAATTTAACCTTCAGAAGCAGACCCAGGCAAAGCACAAAGGCTATGTGGAAAATGACCAAAAGCTCCGCAAGCAGGGTTCCCGAGCAGGCCTTTTCATCCCCGCCTAGCATTCGAACCGTTGAGTAATATACGTTCTGAGATTTCATAATCAGCTTGGTTATGAAATAAACAACAAAGAACAGTACTGCGAGAAGTATCACCAAAACGATAATCCTCATGGCTCCCATGAGGGCCTTTTCAATCGCACTTTGTTTGTCTGCTGTTTCGTTTAGATATAGCGTCTTATACCCCGCCTCTTCTATCAAAGCTCTGGTTTCAACGTTGTATAGGTCGCTCTTTAGCATCGCGCTTATCTGATACTTCTCCGACGGCATGTACATTTCCCATAGGTCGTCCGGGTGAATATGAACGCGAGTATCTATTTCGTCCGTTCCCTCAATATTGAAATTTACTTTTCTATCAAAGTATTTGCTCCTGGTTCTAAGCTCCACCGACATATTGGTAATATTGAATATATCCATGGCCCCGGATGATTCAGGAAGGAGGAAGGAGGCTATGAACTGTGGGACTATTACCTTCCCTCTTTCCACACTGCTGTCAGCCACAAGCCAAATGTCCGACCAAGGCGGTGGGCCAACAGTTAGAATATTTGATCCTACTCTCAGTTCCGTTATACAGGTCGCAACCAAGGGAAGTGCTTCCACTCTATCCAATCCTTCCTGGGTCATTACCATTGTGATGTTATGCCACATGGTGGATTTTCTTCTGGCGTTTACCTCCTCCTCAGTGGAATACCCTATTCCAACAATCTTCACGGGAACTCTCATTCCGTCCGATGGAAAATCCGCATTGTTACTTTCCAGATATGCGTATTTATTAAACATATCATCCAGACGGTTGTCATCCAGGAAGCCACCTTCTTCAATAAGAATGAGGACCTCCTCCTTTGATTCAGGGAATCTTCCCTTAACCAGCTCCCTATCCTTGGACATGGAGTCCATGCTTATGGCGGCTGCTTGTTCCCAAAAGGTTATCTCCACTTCTTCACCATCAAGCATTACGGTTTCTGTTCCATCATCTGAATACATGACATTATCAAAGCCCGAGTCACTCCCATAAACCAATGACTTTGGCACATTGGTAAATTCGAAATTGCTCTCCATCAGGAGATCGTTTTTCTCTACATAATTAATGTTTTCTATAGCTTTTATTCTTTCGTAATCCGAATCATTAAAGCTGCTTCCATCCTCTTTGGTTAGGATAACTCTATCCGGTGAAGTATTATTAAAGATATATCCCCAGGAACTATTGCTAATGCCATTCTTCATTCCAATGTAATTGGAATAGCTGGCAAAGGTTCCCGTGGTCAGGAAGATAAAAACAAAAAGAAGGAGAAGGAGTTTCGCAGGGAGACTAAATGCGTTCCTGGTGCCCAGGCAAAGCGTGTTTCCCTTTGACAGCTTACCCTGGCGGGCTACTTTAATTCTATTCTTTTCAGAGCTCTCTTTCTCTGAGTTCACACCCTCGCTATATATGCCAGGACTTGCATTGAATCCGCCATCACCTGTTATGTTCTCAGCATTTGCATCGCTTCGGGCGAAGCGCTTGTCCTCCGCAATTCGTCCATCATGCATGCTTATCTTTCTAGTTATATATGGCTCAACCTGTTCGTAGTTGTGGGTAACTATGATGATAAGTTTGTCCTTAGATAGACTGGACAAAAGCTTAATGATATCCGCCGCCGATGCAACGTCCAGGTTACCCGTCGGTTCGTCCGCTACGATTATCGGTGTTTCCTTAGCTAGGGCTCTGGCGATTGCCACACGTTGTTTTTGACCGCCGGAAAGCTTGCTGGTCTTGGTGTTCCTGTATTCATCCAGACCGACCTTGTGGATTATATCCTCCACGCGCTCTCTAACTTCAGCAGCATCGTAGCCCGCCAGAAGAAGCACCAGTTCCACATTTTCATAGACTGTATAGTGGTTAATCAGGTTGAATGTTTGAAAAATGTTTCCTATGTATCTCTTTCGGTATTCCTCCATATCAGAGCTACCGTAGCCGCTGGTTGGCTGACCGAAGATATACATCTCCCCTTCCTCATAGGAGTCCAACCCTGAGATGACGTTAAGCAGAGTGGATTTACCGCTTCCGGATTCACCGGTTATAGCAACGAATTCCCCCAATTCGAAGTCCAAACTGACTTTGCTGAATCCGGCAGTAACCACCCCGTTAGTCGAATAAAATTTAGATACGCGATCGAGTTTTAACATAACTAATCCTTTTCTTTATTGCCCTTTCTGAATGACGTTAAAATTATCTAATCCCTATTCTGCTTAATATAATCGCATTTTTTAAACTTTTCCAAATTAATAATAGCAAAGAAAAACCGTCCCCGTCTATAGATGAGGGCGGTTATTAAGGCTTTCATAAAACAATCGTAAGAAATATGAAAGATTATTTTACGACTTCGTATCTGCAGCCCGGGAAGATTGTATCAAAGCGGCAGATGCTCTTATAATTGCAATAGTCGCATGGCGTTTTGTTGCCGGATTTCATTGGCGTCAAGTCGATTTTTCCGGAAGCGATATCCTGACAAAGTCTGTTTGCTATCATGTTCACTGTGTTCTGAAGCATGCCAAAATTTTCTTCTGTCAAAAGTCGCTTCTGTGAGTGACTGTCCAGTCCGCCATCCTTCTTTCGTTTCAGTTTCACGACTTTGGAGGCTGCGGAGCTAAGTGGTTCACCTTCTTCATCGTAAAGGTCTCCTGCGATTCCTTTGATGACGGATTCCTCGTCCACCATGATTCCTTCCATTCTGTAGAAGTCCTTTAGCTGTTCTTCTATGTCTAACTTCGAAACCTGGTCTTCATTATCCTTAGTTTCATCCTTAGAGCTTGAGCCTGACTCTATGTTTACGCCTTTATTCTTTCCTTTGATATCCACCAGGTTTAATTCTGGTTCGGAAATCAGGAAATAGAATACTCCCGCAGGCTTAAGCGTTTCTTTGTCTAAGGCGTTCATGTTCTGTGCCGCCTGAAGATAGAGCATGAGCTGGAGTCTATATCCGGCATTTATCTCATCTACATCCAAACTCTCTTTTCCAGTTTTATAGTCGATAATCTTTACTCGATTGTCTTCCAGGATGTCTATGCGATCGATTTTTCCCTGAATATAGGCTTTACCTCCCGGGATTTTCTTTACTATCGGAGGCAGGCTGACTGCATTTTCTCCTCCGGAAGCGAAGACTGTTTCAAAATAGCTTTCTTTAATCGCTCCTGCGCGTGCATGTTCTACCAGCGTCCACGCTATGAACTTGCAGGCGTTTACCGCACGATTAAATCGATAGTTTTCACTACCCGCTTTTTCGAAGAGTTTGCTTCTATACTCATCCGCCCATTCCTTTGCCAGTCTCTCCACCAAGGCGTCCGACTCTTCGCGGCTTATTTCTTTCCATCCGACGTTCCCTTCGGTGCTCTTTGGTATATCTGCAGAGAAATCAAATTCATCGATACTTCTATCCTGCCATTTTTCGTTTCCTTTTCCGGTTCCCACTATTTCAGTGAAACGCTGGAGCGTGCTATGGTACAGTTCTCCGATATCTCTGGGATCAACCTCGTCGATTCTAAGTTCTTCCGGCCTCAGTCCGTAATCCATGAAATATGAAAATGGGCAGCGGCTATATCTTTCCAGCGTGGTCGGACTAAATTTGTAAACAAAGTCTCCATCTCTATCAATGTATTTAGAATAGAGCCCGGCTGCCAAATCACCGGGCAACGGCTTTTGGATATTATCAAAATGAAGCGCACGATTCACCCTGCGGAGAGTCTCATCGTCAGCTGCGGAAAGCCATTCCTCAACAATATTCCATACTTGATTGCCGATTAGTTTCTTTCTTTCTATAGATGATTGTCCAGCTTCGTTTTCGACTTCGGCTTCCCACATCCCGGACAATCTATTGCTCCTTCTGGCTTCAGTATATCTTCTTAGTGTATTTACCTTGCCTCCCAAAGTATCTATTATATCTGCATCTGAAAAACTTTGCTCGACCAAATCCGGAAGTGCCTCATGGAGGTCATTTATTATTTCCGATGGTCTAAGCTCATCTCCCTTTTGATCGTGAGTCGAATAAGAAATCCAAAGATGCTCTGTTGGTTTGGATAGGTTTCTGTATATGGCCAGGTTCTCTTCCATCAGACGAAGGTCAGCGCTGAGTCCCAAGTCCTGGTCGTCAGCTGCCAGATACTCCAATTCCTCCGGGCTGAATAATACATCCTCTCCCCCGGTTCTAGGAATCAAGCCATCGTTGGCACCGATAACCAGCATCGCCTTACAATCGCCACTCCTGGTCCTCTGCATTGTTCCCATCAAGATATCATCCGGAGATGGCGGAAGAACTCCTACTTCCAATTCCGAAAGACCTGAGCGAAGAAGCTTGGTGAATTCCACTCCGTCAAAGGGCGCGTCATCCATTATCTCCGCAATCTGGTCCATAAGCCCAACTATTATATCCCATATCTGAGATGTGGCTTCCGCTTGCTCATGTAGACCTGCTGCTTCCTGGCGTGTAATCAGTTCATCTATTCTATTAAGCAAATCTGGACGGCAAGCCAATGACACTTCTGACACTTCATTGGTATTTAAATGTGTTTTTTCACGTCCGATATCACTTGTTTCAATCAAGAAGCTAAGATAATCCCTCGCAAATTCTCCATAGGTGGAGGCTCGATCAAAAACTTTCTTTGCTCCATTTACAAGCGACATTACCTTTTGACGCGTTAGCTCTATTTCATCCAGCAAAGTATGTTCGCTGTTATCGTCGGGAGTGCCATTCGGCACTATTCCGGAATACCTGGTTTCGTGCCCGCCTCTGGTGAACTCAGACTGCCAAGCATTTCCCCTGATTCTGTATTTAAGAACGTAGTTTTCCAACTCGTCTATTTCTTCATCCGGTATTCCTGTAAGGCCTGTCTTTAAAAACCGAAGGATATCATCAGGCTTAAAATTATATGCCAGAATGTCCAGAAGCGACAGAACAAATACCGAAACAGGGGAGCCCAGTGCATCTCTCTTTTGATCATCAAAAACATCCATGCCGTATTCATTGAATACTCTTCTTATTACAGAGCCCCTGGTTTCCAGGTCATTACATATTAAAACTATATCCGAGAATCTGTAATTTTCCTCTCTTAGAAGTTTCAGCACATATGATGCCGCCGCTTCAGCTTCACTATACATATTGGCTGAACGAACTATTTCTGTACTGTGGTTTTGATTTTCTGTTGGCTCGGATTTAATGTCATGGACGGAAACCTGAACACTGTTGTATTCAGCTTCTTTCCTGAATGCATCCGTCATCCTCGCTGACAGAATGAACAAATCTTCATCGCTGCAGTTCTCATCGTAGATAAGATGGAGATTAACTTCCTTTGCTCGACTTGCCAAAGCGAGAATGAACGCGCGGTTTTTCGGTGTATAACTATCAAAACCATAAACCCAAATCACAGATTTTTCTCTCAGCTCCGATTGTGAAATTGCTTCTCTGTAGAGATCTATTAGATCTTCGTTATCCGTATATTTATCCTTAAGGTGCTCCTGATACTTAGCAAAGATTCTGGAAAGGTCCCTTAGTTTTCTTACAAAAACCTCGTTACTTCCTTTAACGGACATGACATTGGAAAGCATCATCAAGGATCCCGGTGTAACTTCATGCTGTTTTGCTGCAGATATGAAGTCATTTATGGCCCTAATGAAAGTTTCCTTCGTATCGAATCCTTTGAAAACTTCCAGTTCGTCCCTCAGTTCTCTAAGCACCTTGGAAATAAGCATGTGCCTGCCATACTTATTAATTACCGTTTTTGCATTGCCACCTGTCTCTCCTAAGAGCCTGGAGCCAAGTCTAGAAATGCTTATTATTTCAACATCAAAAAGAACGTCAGTCTTCATCCTGTCCATAGCCTGACGTTCTGCTGCCAAGGTATATTGATCCGGCACTACAACCAACGTTCTATTGGCAAAGGAAAACCCCCGAGGGTCCGTTGGGTCTTGCTCGGAGTTAGTATGTTCACCCTTTTCTCTTTGCCGGAGAATGTGATTGTATATGAAGCTTTCCTTGTCGATAGATTCTCGACTGCGATAAATATTAAGCATTTCTATAATTGATTTATTTTACTTGTATCGATTGCACTTCTTAATAGCGATTTCTAAAAATATCGGTCAGACCTTCTCCTAAATAATTTCCCAAAGATCCTCTGCGGATTTTATGATGTAGTCTGGAGTGAAGGCTATTCGCTCTTCCTCTGTTACATTCTGAAGGGCTACGCTCTCCGTCCCGGAATCCGCAGCAGCAGACCAACCCACCATTACTGTTTTCATTCCAGCATTTTTCCCACAGCCCATGTCGAAATAGCTGTCGCCTATCATAACGGCTTCATCTCCATTTGCACCAAGTCGTCCCAGACAGATAAGTGCGGGTTCCGGATCCGGCTTATGTTTATCTGTGTCTTCCACGGTGACGATTTCATCTATTAAATCAGCTATCCCGAAAACATCCAAGCCTTCA
>CADBSP010000048.1 GCA_902797405.1 uncultured Eubacteriales bacterium
CTCCTTTCATCAAAGTTGACAACCTGGTTAAATACTATATCCAAAAAAACGAAGGCAAGCAGACTGTAAAAGCTGTTGATGGCGTGAGTTTCACCTTGGATAAGGGAGAGATAATCGGCATAATCGGTGAATCCGGATGTGGTAAGTCCACATTGGGAAGATTGATAACCCGCTTGGAAGATCCGACATCAGGCGATGTATATTTCGATGGTGAATCAACAAAGGATTTAATAAAAAGAAACGCACTTGGTTTCAGAAAAAAATGCCAGATAGTATTCCAGAATCCGTTTGACACTTTTGATCCCAGGTACACAATCCGAAAGATTCTGCTAAGTGCCGTTAACCTCCATAATATTGGAGATACAGCGGACGAAAGACTGGCGATTTGCAAAAGCATTCTGGAGGAAGCCGGGCTTATTCCTGCGGAGGATTATCTGGATAGATACCCCTTCGAACTATCCGGCGGACAGCTTCAGCGAATCTCAATACTAAGGAGCATGCTGCTTAACCCGGAATTCCTGGTTGCCGATGAACCGGTTTCCATGTTGGATGTTAGTGTTAGAGCTGATATAATTAATATGCTCACGGCTTTGGCCAGACAGCATGAGAGCTCTATGGTTTTCATCTCTCATGATATAGCGACTACCAGGTATATATCCGATAGAGTTGGAGTAATGTATCTAGGTAGAATCGTTGAGATAGGTGACACGGATACAGTACTGCACGACCCGAAGCATCCATATACTCAGGCGCTCATTTCGAACTCTCCGGATATAGATCCAAGGGTAAAGAAGGAAGCTATCCAATTGGAGGGTGAACCGCCGACGCCGATAAATACAGGGCCGGGATGCTATTTTGCACCAAGATGTCAATATGCAACTGACAGATGCAGGAAAGAGTATCCGAGTATGAAGCAGTTGGATGATGGACGAGAGGTTTCTTGCTTCTTATATGAAGAATGAGAAGTCGTAAATTAAGATTTAGATTTGAATTCCGAATTGGTTTTTAGATTAAGATTTCAAATTATTATTGAATTGTGTATCCGGAGGAATATAATTTTTAGTCAATTAATATGGGTAAATAGCTATTCCTATTATCCATATATTGAAATAAATCCGATTTAGTGATTTAATAGAGTAAAGTAAAAGGTTGTTAAAGAGAAGAGAATTAGAGAAGTTATTTTGAAGGAGGAATAATTATCATGAAAAAACTAATGACAGTTCTTCTGTGCATCTTGCTGGTTGCCAGCTTAGCTGCTTGCGGCGGCGGTGGCGGAAGTACATCAGGTGGCGGCTCCAGTAGTGGTGGTGATGCCCCTGCAACAAGTGACGGTGGTCCAAAGGTCGGAGGAACATATATTATTCCTCAGGACGCTGAACCATCAACAATGAACCCGGATGCAATTTCTGACGACTATAACTATCCAATCGTTCAGAACTTGTTCCCGCGTCTTTATAAGCTTAACAATGCATTCCAGGCAATTCCTGACCTGGCTACATCCTATGATGTAAGTGACGATGCATTGACCTATACTTTCCATCTCCGTGACAATGCTGTTTGGACAGATGGAGAAAAGGTAACATCAGAGGACGTTCTCTACACATTCAATGAGATTATTGACAAGGAATATGCCTTTGCATCTGTATTCCAATATGTTGATGAAATCAATGCACCGGATGATTACACAGTTGAATTTAAGATGAACGAAGCTGATGGTTCATTCCTTTCCAACCTCTCATGGTACGGCACATTCATTCTGCCTAAGCATGTGTTGGAAGGAACGGATTGGCTTACAAATGATGACTTCTCCAATAATCCTGTAACATGCGGACCTTTCAAATTCGAAGCATGGAATAAGGGTACCGATATCCAGATCGTAAGAGACGACAATTATTGGGGTGAGCATCCTGCTTATCTGGATAGAGTTATCTATACAGTTATAGCTGACCTAAGCACCATGTATCAGGCATGGCTGAATGACGAAGTTGATGAAATCGGAGCTTATGCAATTCCTGCAAACGAACTCGATGGAATCATCGCTGACACCGAGAAATACTACACAGTAGAACAGGTATGGCCATCCCCATGGTATATCACATTTAACATTAAGGATGGTCCGTTCGCTGATCCTAAGGTTCGTGAAGCTATCGCTTACGGTGTAGATCGTCAAGATGTTTCAACAAAGGCAACAGGCGGATACAAGCCACCAAACGATCACTTCATTCCGGATAACTACGAAGATGCTGTTAACGACGATGCCAAGCAGCCGGAATACGATGTAGCAAAGGCACAGTCACTCTTAGAGGAAGCAGGCTACACAAAGGATGCCAACGGATATTATTTCGAAACAACCTTCACCGTAATGAGCGGATTCGATGATTTCTGTAAGGTTATAGCTGACCATATGGAAAAGATGGGAATCAAGGTTACACTGGATGTTCTGGACTTTGATATTTGGTCCGAAAAAGTAATGGATAACTATGACTTCCAAATCACCGCTCTCGGTGGATTCCAGGGACCGGACGTACTCGGAACAACACGTCGTTGGACAACAACAGGATCAACTAATATCCCACAGTACTCCAGACCGGAAGTTGATGAACTTGCTAAGAAGGCAACACTTGCAGCAACAGATGAAGAAAGAAATGGCTACATAAAGGAAGTTCAGAAGTATCTGAGAGAGGATATTCCACAAATCTTAATCGTAAACTATGCTGACTATCAGCCGTTTAAGAATTACATAAAGGGTAACAACTATGTAAGCGTTGCTGACGGTGGTTCCATGGAAATCATGGGCTTCAGTGAACTTACAGAATTATGGCTGGATAAATAATTCCGCATTGTTAATTTAGCTTACTAAATGCAGGGGCTGTCGTTATTGCGGCAGCCCCTTTATAGAATAATTGGAGGATACCATGCCGATTAAAGTCCCAAATGACTTGCCTGCAGTAGATATATTAACCAAGGAAAATGTCTTCGTTATGACGGATACCAGGGCTATGACTCAGGATATTCGTCCCCTTCAGATTCTAATCTTGAATCTTATGCCGACTAAGATAGAGACGGAAACCCAGCTTACCAGACTGCTGGGTAATACGCCTCTTCAGGTGGAGCTGGAACTACTACAAACCAGAACACATAAGGCCACGAATGTTTCCGAGGAGCATATGATTGCCTTTTATAAGACCTTTGATCAAATCAAGGGTAGGTTTTATGATGGCATGATTATAACAGGAGCCCCTGTGGAGCTCATGGAATTTGAAGAGGTTGAATACTGGGATGAGCTCTGCGAGATTATGGAATGGGCGACATCCCATGTCCATAGCATTTTCTATATTTGCTGGGGCGCACAGGCAGGACTTTACTATCATTATGGTATAAAAAAACAAAAGCTTCCAAAGAAGCTGTCAGGTGTATATAAGCATAACCTGGAATATAAGACCGGTATGCTCTTTAGAGGATTCGATGACGAATTCTTCGTTCCTCATTCCAGAAACACTACAGTTGATGAGGCTGCGGTTTATCAACATCCTGATTTGAGAGTTGTCTCCACATCTCCGGATGCAGGTATCTTTGCCTGCAAATCAAACGACGATAAGCATATCTTCATCATGGGTCATTCCGAGTATGATCCGGATACTTTGAAAAAGGAATATGAAAGAGATGTTTTGGCAGGAATTAATCCGGAGATTCCATGCAATTATTATCCCGATGATGATCCTTCCAAACCACCGATTGTCATTTGGAGATCCTGCGCCAATCTTCTTTATTCCAATTGGCTTAACTATTTCGTTTATCAGTCCACGCCCTTTGACCTTAATGCTATTAGTAGCGGTGTAACACCGGCACATGAACTCGTGACTGATGAATTCGATTTGATTGCAGCAAAGTTTGGTGGAAGTTCGCTATCCAGCGGCGAGATGTTCAGGAAGGTAGCTAACGTTGTTTTGGATGAACCAAAGAGACGCTACATAGTGGTATCCGCACCGGGGAAAAGATATCCCGATGATATAAAGGTTACGGATGAGCTTATCAAAATAACGGAATGCGAAGTTCCGAGGAAGAGGGAAGAACTTTTAAATGAACTAAAAGAAA
The DNA here is from genome assembly GCA_902797405.1 of uncultured Eubacteriales bacterium. Lineage (GTDB taxonomy): Bacteria > Bacillota > Clostridia > Peptostreptococcales > Anaerovoracaceae > Eubacterium_B. The sequence goes on from CADBSP010000048.1 coordinate 4,096, forward strand.
GATTCAGAGAAATAGTGGATTATCTAAAGGAATCCAACGATGAGTCAGGTTACAGCAACAGGGATTTTCATTTTGATATCGATGGAGAGTTTAAGGCGATAGAAAAGAAAATTGGTGGAGCGGGCAGAGTGCCTTCCGAAAAGACCCATGATTATATCATAAGTAGAGGCGAGTATCTCAATGCTAAAATCCTGGCAGCATACCTGGGTTTTGACTTCATCGATTCAGAAAAACTCATCAAATTCGACGAGGATGGAAACTTCGATATGGAGGCCACAGAACCTGTTCTCCAGTCTGAACTTCTTAAGCATGAGAGAGGTGTTATACCCGGATTCTACGGAAGCCTTCCGGATGGTCAGATAAAGACGTTTACCAGAGGCGGCTCCGACATAACAGGATCAATAGTTGCATCTTCCGTAAATGCGGACATATATGAAAACTGGACCGATGTATCAGGGCTTCTTATGGCCGATCCTACGGTGGTTAACGAACCTGCTACAGTTCCTGTAATAACTTATAGAGAAGTCCGTGAAATGGCTTATTTGGGCGCAGAAGTTATGCATCCTGACGCCATTCTTCCTGTTGTATCAAAGGATATTCCAATCAGAATCTGTAATACATCCAAGCCGGAGGAACAGGGGACTTTGATAGTTAAAAACGCTCGCTATTATACGGATGATGATTCCCAGGAGGTATCAGGAATCACTGGTAGACAGAGCTATGTTGCAATAACGGTTCAGAAAGCTCGCTTAAACGACAATCCAAAAATCAGGGAAGCTGTGCTAAAGGTATTCAGCGACTTGAACATTAAGGTTGGAAATATAGTTGCAGGTGTGGACGCTCTTACGGTTATGGTGGATGAGAAGGAAGTTCGCAGTAAGGCATCGATTGAAGCAAAGTCCAACGCCACTGAAATAGAAGAACTCACAGGAATACTGAGAGATACAATCGGGGGAGCAGAAACCAGCTTCATCAGGGATCTATCATTGATTGGAATAATAGGTAGAGAACTCGGAAATTCACCAAATGTGGCCATCAAAGTTCTCTCTGCGCTGGCCGCCATGCACATCAATATACGATTCATTGACCATGGAACAGGCAATATGAATATGACGGTAGCTGTGGATGATAATGACTATGAGACTGCTGTAAAAGCAATCTATCAACAATTTGTTTGATATTTTTTGAATTTTCAAAAAATTCACTTTACTTTTTGCTTAACATGAGTTATACTTTGGTTACCGAAGAGATAAAGACAGTAAATACTTTGGCAGGAAGCCGAGGTGAGGGTGAGGAAGTAGTTCATCCTAAGGATTATCTCAAAGAGATATGCGGTTAACTCATAATCAGGATTCGATGTGCGGAGGCGTACATGAAACCAACAGAAGGTTTGAGACAGAGCCGCAGAAAACCGTAGGCGACTGATCTTGGTCGCAGTCGAATGGGCGACATGAAGGAGATCGCCTAGAAAAATAAGTCGTAACCGTGAGAAGTTTCGACCAAAGAAAGGGGTGAGTCCGAAAGAAGTGACAAAAAACTACATGATGTGATACCGGCCTAAGGTATAGGGTTTATGCGATTGCCACATATGAATGAGTGGCGGCAAACCAAAGCACTGATGTGCAAATGAATAGGTCGGTATCATTTTTTTTTGCTAGACCCAGAATTGGGGGCCTATAGGACCAAACGTGTTGATTAAAACACTATCGTTTAGATTTGGGTTTGCAGAAAGTGAGTTAGAATCCATATAGTGCGGATAAGGCGGTTGCAGCCAGTGGAAGAATTATTAGTGAAATAGCTGTGGTTAGAGCTATTCCTTCGGCTGCCAATGTGGCATTCCTTCCATATTTGGAAGACAAAGAGACTACCATAACAGCGCATGGGAAGCAGGCAACCCAAATCATTAGAAGTTTTATATCCTTTGAAATCGGGAGCCAATTGAAAACCAAAAATGTTAGTAAAGGCATGAGGATCATATTCACTAGTGAGGTGAAAATAAGATCCTTATTTTTTATGGCCGCTTTTATATCGCTGTTGGAGAGTCGTATTCCAACTATAAGCATTGAAAGAGGTGTTGTTACACCACCGAGCATATCTGTTAGCTCAACTATTGGAGCGGGGGCTTTAATTCTGCTGAACAGAATGATTAAACCAGCAACAGCGGCTATGATGTTCGGATTCAACATGGATTTAAGTGATGATTTGATATCTCCGGCATCTTCGCCGCCATAATTGATTTGGACAATGGCCAGAGAATAAAAATAGATATTTAGAACGATGTTTTGAATTACAATCAGGAAGAAAATGTCGTCCCCGAAAATTGCCTTTGTAATAGGGAAACCCATGAAGCCGCTGTTTAGTGAGGTCATTACTGC
>CADBSP010000049.1 GCA_902797405.1 uncultured Eubacteriales bacterium
AGGATGATTGGGACATTGGCATTATATCATGATGACTTGAATACAATCAACAAAAATTAATAAATTCCCATTCTTTCCCTCTACTAGGGCCTTATGAAAAGCTCATGTCTTTTTATATCTCATTAAAAACGCCTTTAGTCTTCATAGTTTATAGCATAAAGGAGGGCATCCTCAATGCTATCATAATCCTTTATGGTCTCAGATACTCGCTTCACGTAATATCCAGCGATACTATTTTTTGTACTTATCTCATTATTAGAATACCTATGGGTTACAGTGACTAGCTGCTTCTGTGCATAGTATTCTTTTGAGAGCATATGCACACCTCCTTCTCTTGAATATCCAAATGTAGCGTGATCTACCTCGTACTTATACCAAATCTCTGCCCCATCGCCAAGAACACCAGGACGTGTTGAAACTTCTAAGTACATTCCATCTATACCAGCATCCTCTTGTTGATTTGTCACTAAGCCGAACTTACTCGCTAGTTTCTTGATTTCCTCAATGCTATAGGAGTTATCCACAGTTATAAATAATGTTTGAAGAGCATCAAACCCTTCCGCCATAATAGCATCATATTTTGCTTGTTTTTGGGCTTCCTTTTCCGCCTTCTCTTTTGCTTCTGCTTCTTCTTTTGCTTTTCTTTCTTGCTCCTCTTTATCAGCTTTTTCTTTTAATTCTTTCTCTTTAATCAGTCTTGAAATCGTTGTTTCGGCATCATCTAATAAACTTATATTTGTCACAAACTCTTTCTCGTTAGCAGATAAATTGTTATAAAGCTCTTTTATGCGCTCAATTTGTTCTTCTGATTCTAACGAGACAGCACCTAATTCATGTATTTCCTTTATCACACGTCCAGCAGGAGTGCCCTTCTCAATGTTTTCTATAGTAAGGGTCGCTATATCATATTTCCCTTTATTAATTAAGAATATGTAGTCTGTACTAATCTTAGATAGTATTTCGCTAATCTCATTTATTTGTTCCTTACTATCTAAATCAACCTCAACATTGTTTATTAAACTAATCTTTTCTTCGGCTTCTTTTAGTAGAGTTGCCTGTAAATACAATGTCTCATAGTTCTTAATCACTCCTTCATTTTTCTCGTTTAGTTTCCCAACCGCGTCCAAATCATTCACCAGATCAGTCGGATTGTTTTGGTATGAATCGATATTAGCAAGTATCTTTACAAAACTTAATAGTTGTGTTGAATCTTCTATTTCAATTTCAGACAAGTTAGCAACGGCCACCTCATAATCTTCTGTTTCTATGGCATGTATTGCTGTATTGTATTTGTCCATTGTCTTCTTATGTTCAAGCATCCTGCTGGTCATTGTGCCAGACACGATAAGAACAATAAGAATCGCTACTGCGATTATTATCTTCCTACTATTCTTTTGCGCAATCTCCTTGGTGCGTTCGGTTCTGGCTTTAGCAATTATTTCTTCCTCTTTCGCTCTAAACTCACTAAGCCTTTTTTCATCCCTTTTTATTTCTGCATTCGTACTATATTTATCAATAATCTTGATTTTACGCAAAGGATTGCGGCTCTTGGCAGCTCGTCGCTGTTCTTCGAGTCTTATTTTTTCTTCCTCAACCGCACGTTTTATGTTTAATGATTCATTTCTCCTCTGTTTTATCTCTTCCTTTATGGAATCTAACATAGGGCTCTCCTTATTCTTTAAGAATCTCTACAAGAAACCTTCTCGGACGTCTTATTATTCTCCTTTATATTTACTTGAGTCCTCAGCTACAAGTGGCAAATCTGACAGTCCTTTACTCGTATATATTCTACCACTAGAAGAAAACAGTCTATCGAATACACCGTTTTCCATATCATCTATATTGTATAGATGCTTCATTGACTTAAATGTCTCCTCTAGGTTTCTTCTTGCGCTTGTCCATCCACCGCCATCAGTCACCCAAACAAACTCAACATCCTTCACCTCACGAGCTTCTTCTGCAATCATCTTATAGCTTCGTGCAGTCTCATTTAGCTTTGACCCTCCACTCGTATAAAAGTTAGTTTCCATCACATAAATTGTGGGATCAGTTTTGACAACAAAGTCCCATCTCTTCGTTGTTGTTCCCTCAGCAGATATAGCGGATAAATCTACTCCCCATTTATCTTCTATCTCCGTTAGATACATCTCCTTATAGTACTCAGCGCCAGTCTTAACAATATACTCTTCTACTAGGTCTTCCATCTGGTGTCCACCACGATTTTTTCTACCATTGCTATCAAGCCCAGTCTCGACACCAAGCACATAATCAACAAGATTATTTATGATATGATTCTCAATAAGGTCAAACAGTCCGGTCTCCCTCATAAAATAAACATATCTGTCATAAGTATCATTGTTTGCGCCATCTAAAAGAGAAGAATCAAACTTATATAAAACTCCACCGTTCTCGTCCTGGCAGTATATCTCATATTCTCTTTTAGCTATAAGTGTAGGGACTACATTTATAATCTCTGGATACTCTTTCAAGAGTCTTCGAAAATCAGCCTCAATGTTTTTCGACCCAATGAGAGAATTGAGAATATTCAGCTCCACTTTGAAGGCTTCTACATTACGATAAACCTTTTCAAAATCTACGTAATAATCATATCTGTTTATGCTGGCTCTCATCCTATTTAGCCATGTATCAAAGTTTCTCATTATCTTCCTCCTTTTTGAGTCTTCTAACTGATAAATCAAGATACTCTTGTTCATTATCTATTCCAACAAATTGTCGTCCCAGTTGCCTTGCTGCAACCCCAGTTGAAGAGCTACCACAAAACGGATCTAATATTAAGTCGCCAGGTTCTGTTGATGCTTCAATTATTCTTCGAAGAATGTATAGCGGTTTTTGTGTTGGATGCTTCCCTTCACTCTTCTCGCTTGGTGGAGTAAGCGGACCAGTCCAAACATCCTTCATCTGCTTCCCACCATTTTGCTCCTTCATAAGTTTGTAGTTAAAATAATGCTTGGATTTTTTATCGTTTTTCTGCGCCCATAGAATCGTTTCCGTACTATGTGTAAAACATTTGCATGCCAAGTTTGGAGGAGGATTTGTCTTCTGCCATGTTATATTGTTAATTATCTTAAAACCTTCTACCTCTAAAGCCATTCCTACACTATAGATATTGTGAAGAGTTCCGCTAATCCAGATTGAACCGTTGGGTTTTAAGACTTTCCGACATAACCTTATCCAACCACGATTAAACTCATATTTTGCATAAATATCTTCAGCTTTATCCCAGTCGCCTTTATTTACAGATACCATTCGACCACCCTGGCATGTTATTCCATCATTGCTCAAGAAATACGGTGGATCGGCAAACACCATATCAACACTATTTTCCTCAAAATCTGTAAGTAGGGCAAAAGCATCTCCTAAAAGAAGTATGCTTTGCTCATTCTCAAAATAAGGCTCTATTCTATTCCTTAACAGTCCTTTAATATCCATATTAGTAGTTCTTTATTATTACCTCTTTTCCGGTGCGTTTTGATGCATCACTATTAATACTTCTTCTTGCATCTACTTCTATTATTTTATATCCATGATACAGCTCATGTACCAAAGGAACATCGTTATTGCTGAGCATAACATTTACGCCTTTTTTATCTAATCCAATAAACAATTCCGCTAGCCTCACATGGTCAGCATATGAAAAACCATCCTTGGTATAATCAGTGAAACTTGCTGTCTCGCTTACAGGAACATATGGCGAATCAAAATAAACAAAGTCTCCTTTGACGGCCTTATTGCATGCATCCGCAAAATCTCCTTGTATAATCTGAATATCATTACTTGATAGATACTCACCTATATTTCTGAGGTTGTCCTCATCCATTGATGTCCCTGACTTTTTATTATTATAAGGAACATTAAACAACCCTTTTGAATTAACTCTGTAAAGGCCATTGAAGCAATGTTTATTTATCCAAATCATTAATGCTGCACAGTCTACATCAAGCTCGTTTAGTGATATTTTCTCATTATATTTATCTCTTAACTCATAGTATCTTTCTTTATCACATTCCAAGCTATCTAAAACTCTTATTTTTTCAATAAGTGCTTCTGCATCATTTCTTAACCACCTATACACATTCAGTAGTTGCTCGTTAACGTCATTAATAACAGCTTTATTGGGCTGAACATCAAGGAACAATGCACCGCCACCAATAAACGGCTCGTAGTATGTCCCAAATGTATGTGGCATATTATCTCTAAGTCTCTCAAGAAGCTGTGTCTTCCCACCAGCCCATTTTACAAATGGAGATAGTGGACGCCATGTATAATCAATAATCCTTCTCGGATCTAAAGGCTTTTCAGCATCCTCCGGAATGAGCCAAGTTTTACCTTTTAGAATTGCACCATCAATTCTGCCATCTCTACAAAGCGTTGATACTCTTCTTCTTGAAACTCCCCAGTTTTCTGCTATTTCCGAACAAGTTAATAGATTCATAGATTCCTCCGTATTTAAAAAGTGTTCCTGTATGGGAATACTTGTAACTATTATAGTTTGTATTATTCATAATCGCAATGCTTACTCCTCGTTTTGTGCGCCACATTATAGACGGTTTTTACCGCGGAACAGCAATGGTCCTTTTTTCATAAAACAATCGATATAAGGAAAGTTAATAATCCATTCAAGGCTTCATACATATAGCGATTTATCTACCCCTTAGAATTGAAAAAAACATCAATTTTGACGCCTAAAACACCCCTTTTTTCGCGGGGTTGATAACTCTGCAGAAGCGCCCCCAAGTATGCCGTCGCTGGCGCGAGCCCTTCCATAGCTCGCAAGCCAGCTAACAGGCGTGCATACTTGGATGGCGATTCCCAAGAGCTCAGAGGAGAGCGATTGGGAAGGAAATGTTTATATCGCATGAAAATGATTGTGTATTTAGACCACTATAGTGGTCTTTTTTTATTTCATTTTTGCGTGACTGTGTAATGCGCACAAAGGATTATATGCGGTGCAATTCTTAATTTTTCTAAAGAATACTGTAACCGTAAGAATTTTGCCCTCTCCCGTGTCCTAAGAGTAGAGGGATTTTTATGGAGCGTAAGAATTTTGTCTCTCCCGTGGCCTATAGGTGAGAGGTGAATTCTAAAGATTTTCCAGAGGACCTCAATTTTTATCTCTCTCGTGAGCTAATAGTAGAGGAATTTTTTTAGCAGAAATGTAAACTTTTGGCCGCTCTCCTGACCTAATAGCGAGTGGTAAATTAAAAAGTTTTTTATGAGGCGTGAGATTTTACCCTCTCCCGTGTCCTAATAGTGGGAGGTAAATTCTAAAGATTCATTAAAAAGAATTCTGACAGGGTGTAAAACCGGGGTTCTCCTGACCTAATAGTGAGAGGCAAATTCTAAAATTTTTAGAAAGCACCTTATATTTTGTCTCTCCCGTGGCCTATAGGTGAGAGGCAAATTGCAAAGAATTCTTAAATTGAATTCCGACAGGGTATATTTTGCCTCTCCCGTGACCTAATAGTGGGAGGCAAATTCTAAAGAATTCTAAAATTTTTAGAAAACACCCTATATTTTAGCCTCTCCCGTGACCTAAGAGTAGAGGGGCAATTACATCCAGAAAAGAAAGGAGGTGAAACTTTATGGGAAAAGAGATTTTGTTAAGCGAGAAAGAATGCGAACTTAAGCTTATCCAGGCGAGCGACATAGAAGTGCGAGAGGTTGAGTGGCTTTGGTACCCTTTCATCCCGATTGGAAAAGTAACAATCATCCAGGGAGACCCCGGAGATGGAAAGAGTACCTTCATGCTGGAGCTTGCTGCAAGGATGACGACGGGAAGACCGTTTCCCTTTGAGGAAGAGGCGGATAGAAAGCCTCAAAAGGTAATCTATCAGACTACGGAAGACGATGCAGATGACACGGTTGTCCCGAGATTTCTTAGAGCTGGCGGAGACCCAAGCAACCTACTCTTCATTGACGAAAGAGAAAAGAGAATCACGTTTGCAGATGACCGTATAGCGGAAGCAATTAAGAAAACGGATGCAAAGATGCTGATCCTCGATCCCCTATCGGCATATATCGGAGATTGCTCGCTAAACCAGGCGAATGAAGTAAGACCAAGATTTAACTACTTGATTGACGTAGCAAGAGAGCATAGATGCGCCATCGTAATTGTTGACCACATGAATAAAAACGAACAGTCAAAGGCTCTATATAGAACCCGCGGGACAATAGATGTGGTTGGTGCCGCAAGAAGCACTCTCATCATCGGAAGACATCCCGAACAGGACGACGTAAGAATCTTGGTTCAGCAGAAATCAAACTTGGCACCAACAGGTAATGCTTTTTCTTTCTCGGTAAGTAGCGAAGGTATAACCCTACTCGAAGAAATGAAAATGACTGCGGACGAACTTCTCTCTAGTGCCGCA
>CADBSP010000050.1 GCA_902797405.1 uncultured Eubacteriales bacterium
CATGAGGATTATTCCGATGTAACGGCAAACAGAAGTATGGGCGAACTCGGAGATTTAAACAAAATGCTCTATACGTTCTATGGAGAAAAGGAGCTGAATTATCAGTACGATATTACGTTTAAGTATTCATATTCCGATGGATTTCAGAGTGTTGAAGATGGATTTATTGAGACAACAGGAGGAAAGGGAACCGGAACCCTTCTTATGTTTAGGGATTCATTCGGAAATACCCTGATACCTTTTGTTGCAGATCAATACGAGAATGCCTGGTTCAGCAAAGGAATGCCTCATCCGCTGGAAGCATATTTGGAAGAATATAATCCGGATTCCGTCATATTTGAGAAGGTCGAGAGGAATCTAGGTGACTATATAACCATGCCTCCTATTATTTCCGCTCCGGAAGTAGAGGCTAAAGTGGCAGTAGACCCTGCGAACTCAGAAACAAATAATACTAATATTTTTATTCAATCTCTTGACTTCGATTTTAATTATTATAAGATAGGTGGGGAGATTGATGAATCCCTGTTGTCAGATTCCTCGGATATCATCGTAGAGGTAAATGGCAAGCAATATCATGCATTTCAAATAGACGATAATGGGTATGAAATGTATATTAAGAAAGATAATATAGCCACCTTCCCTCTGGGCGTTAAGGTAATCGTTAACGATTCCGCAAACGCAATAATAGCAGGGGAGCAGGTTCTAAATGAGAAGGATGTAAAATGATGAGAGTTAACAAAACAATCAAAGTTCTAATTATTACAATAGTAGTAATGATATCTATGGTATTTTCCGCCGGTTGCGGAAAAAAGGCGGAAATATCTATAAAGGACGAGAGCGCGGTTACTGTTCTGGAAGTCAAGCTTCCGCAGACAGTAGATAAGATCCTTGAAGAAGCGGATATCCAGCTAAAAGAAGGCGACGTTGTGGATCCGAGTCTAGATACTAAACTAAGTGATGCTGCAGAAATCAAAATCTCCAGGAAGCATACTGTAGAACTCAACATCGGTGGAGAAAAGAAGAGTGTGGACATAGTTGGAGGAACCGTAGGGGATCTCCTTAACCAGGAAGGGATTAAACTTTCTGATAAACAAAAGATAAGCCACGAACTGAGTGACCCAATTACAGATAATATGTCCATAAGCATTTTTGAACTGGCGTCTGTGACATTGAAATATGATGGAAAGTCAGAGACTAAGTCAGTGGAAGCAGCCACGGTTGAAGAAGTAATCAAAGAAGCAGGCATTACCCTTGGTAAGGACGACAGGATTACACCTGAACTCACATCACAAATAACTGACGGCATGGAAATAACCGTACTTAGAGTCACCACAGAAACCGTGACCGAGAAGGTAGAAATCGATTACGAGGTTGAGTATATTAACGACGATTCAATCTATAAGGGATATCAGGAAGTTAGAACTGAGGGCGCTAAGGGAGAAAAGGAAATAACCTATACAATCACGAAGGTAGACGGTAAAGAAGAAAGTAAAAAAGCCACGGAAGAAAAGGTGATTAAGGAGCCGGTTACGGAAGTTATCGCCCTTGGAACATATGAGGCGGAGCTACAGACAACAACAGAACCTGACTATAGCAGTGCTGACTCGGGACGCACGGTTGTATCAAAAACCGCATTCTATGATTGCGATGGTTCCGGACATGGTTATTATGAAATCGTCTATTCCGACGGAACTACGGAATATGAGGAATTTTAAATAGTATAATTTCGATAAAGCCAAATAAATGCTTGAGAAAAGGAATATAGAGTTTACCAATAAAGACATTCTTTACGGGGAGAAGATATGAGAATTAGAAAGAGAATGGGCAGCTTGCCTAATGACGATATAGACTTGATAACCAGGGTTTCGGATGCTTTAGCGCATCCAGTGAGGCTGGATCTCTTTAGATTCATATTGCAAAAGAACAAAAACATGGAGTTGGTTTGCACTTCGGACCTGGTTCAGAATTTTGACTATGCGCAGGCAACGATATCACAGCATATGAATAAACTATCGATTGCAGGATTGGTAAATACCAGGAGCAAGGACCGCCGCACGTATTATTTTGCTAACGTTCCTGTTCTGGCAGAATACCTGGAGGCAACAAAGAATTTTGCTCTGGTATAAGCCATAGTTTGGCTGTGGCGAATGGTATAAACCGACATTTGAGTTATTAAAGAAATCACATTCAAGAAGATTGTTCATGGGGATAGATAAACCAAGAATTAAATTTTGCTCTTTTTCCAGCGGAAGCTCAGGGAATTGCTATTTAGTCGCAACAAACTCTGCGGCTATTTTAGTTGACGCGGGAACAACAGGAAAAAATGTTGTTTCAGGGCTGGGAAAATGCGGACTCATGCCAGGAGACATAGATGGGATATTTTTGACACATGAACATCATGACCATGTTAGAGGACTCCCGGTAATATTAAAGGAAATAAGGAAGAACCTCTGCGAAGGAGGAAAGGACTTTCGTGTCTACGGAAGCTCGGGAACGATTGCAGCGACTGAGGAAAGACTTTTTGGAAAAATAGAATTATCGGATGCTAAGATAATTACGCCATCCTTAGATGAGATCATTATTGGGGACATGGTTATTACCCCTTTTAGACTCTCCCACGATGCTGCAGAGCCCTATGGGTTTAGAATAGATTCACATGGAAAGAGTCTGGCGATAGTTACGGACACGGGATATGTAACGGACAGTATTTATAGAAACATCAAAGACGTGGATTTCCTGATCCTGGAATCCAATCATGAAAAAAATATTCTTCTAATGGGAAGATACCCATATCATCTAAAAACCAGAATCCTTGGGGATAAAGGACACCTGTCCAACGAAGCTGCAGGGGAAGCCCTGGGAAGAATATTGGGGAACAGGGCAGGAATCAAGGATGAACCTCTAAGGGTGCTTCTGGCGCACTTAAGTAAGGACAATAATACTCCGGAGATGGCGAGGATTACGGTTAACAATATTCTTTTTGAAAGTGACTACATGGAAGGAAGAGAATATACACTGGACGTCTTGGAGAGAGATATTGTAGGAGAGGTTTTCTACCTGTAATTTATAAAGAGCATACGCAGAAGGAAATAAAGGCCTTGCGTGGAATGAAATAAAGATCGGAAAGGAAGTGCAAAAATATTTGCACTTCCTTTATTTTCGCGGTATAATTAGGACATGGATGAAAGAGGATATAAAAGAATAATTGAAGAACTTATAAAAATGCTGGATGAAGGAGTTTACATCGTGGACAAGGACGGCGTAGGCATATTTTATAATGAGGCCATGGCGACGATTGAGCAGATCAACATTAGCGATGTAGTGGGAAAGGAATATCATAAGGCTTTCCCGGGGGTTCCTTTAAGCGAAAGCACGATGTTCAGAGCATTGAAAAAAGGGCAAAAGACAGACATTTCAGAGCAGCATTATAAGAACCTGTATGGCAGGGAGGTTAATACGCTAAACGCGACTGCTCCCGTGGTTTCCGATGGCGAAATAATTGCAGCTGTCGAGGTTGCTCGCGACATCACCGGAATAAAAACCATGAGCGATACCATCCTTAAGCTCCAAGAGGAAAAGCCAACGGGCTCAAAGGCTCCGGTTATGGGGCCGGTTATTAAAAAGTATACCTTTGATGATATTATCGGGGAAAACGACAGGTTCGAGGCAGCTATGGATAGAGCCAAGAAAGCTGCCGAAAATTCGGCAACTGTCTTCATCTATGGAGAGACAGGAACAGGCAAGGAATTATTTGCGCAAAGTATTCACTGGGCAAGCGGAAGGAAGGATAAGCCGTTCCTGGCCCAGAACTGCGCAGCCCTTCCGGAAACTTTGCTGGAGGGAATTCTCTTTGGAACAGCAAAGGGCGGATTCACGGGAGCGATTGATAGAGCAGGACTGTTTGAACAGGCAAGCGGCGGAACTCTTCTCCTGGATGAAGTTAGCGCCATGCCTTATGATTTACAGGGAAAGCTACTCCGCGTACTTCAGGAGGAATATATTCGCCGAGTTGGAGGAACCAAGGACATCCCTATAGATACCAGAATCATAGCCACTGTAAACGAGGATCCACAGAAGCTCATCGCAGAAGGGCGATTAAGGAAGGACCTTTATTACAGACTAAGTGTAGTGAATATTTCCATACCACCACTGAGAGCCAGAATGGATGACATTCCGCTACTTATTCAATATTTCCTGGAATCCTGCAGTAAAAAACTAAACAAAGAAGTTTGGATGGTGGGTGAAAGAGCCCTTCAGAAGCTTGAGAGATACAATTATCCGGGAAATGTGAGAGAGTTGGAAAACATAATCATGGAAGGCGTATCCATGGCGGGAACGGAGCACGTGCTTGCGGAAAGATTTCTCCAGATACCGACCAGAGCCGAGGTAGTTGGTCCGGCTATTGAAAAATGGGACAGAAAGGCGCCTCTGCAGGATTATTTGGCGAGTTTGGAAAAAGAAATGATAAGGGAGTCGCTCTTGGATAATGGCGGAAATATCAGCAAAACTGCGGATGAGCTTGGAATAAAGAGACAGACGCTTCAGCATAAAATGAAGAAATACGGATTGAAGGAAGACTAGAATCGGGTTGGCACAAGATATAGAGAAAAAATGAAAAAATAAACAATTGGCGCAAATATATTTGCGCCTAAAAGCAAAATTATTTGCATCAAAAGTCTTGTTTATCAAGGCTTTTTTAATGCGTTAAAGCATAAAATCATCTTTGAGGCCTGTAATATCAACGCCTTCAGGAAGGAGTGGATTTTTTCCGCAGTTGGCACGGTCTTTGCTTTATATATTAGATAGTTGGTGCTCTACTGAGCACATAAAATTGAATCTATTTATTTCTGAAAACACAAGGACTTATTTGCTTGGAACTGCTTATGGGTAGAAAACAGGTTAAAAGCGGTAAAGAATTGTAAAAGAATGAAAAGGAGAAAGATTATGGAAAACGTAAAAGTAATCATTTGGGGCCTCGGTGCAATGGGCGGCGGAATGGCTGACATGATCCTTCAGAAGAAGGGTATTGAAATCGTAGG
>CADBSP010000051.1 GCA_902797405.1 uncultured Eubacteriales bacterium
ACGCGTATCGGGATTTATTCCGGTTTCAGCTAAAATCTTAACTGACATAGGTTTGCCAATGCCGTAAATATAGGTAAGACCTATTTCAACACGTTTTTCTCTTGGTAAATCTACACCGCTAATACGAGCCATGTGCGCTTTACACCTCCATTTTTATTATTGTAAATTTCGACGCTGTTGCGTCACTTCAAATTGTGTGTATTCACTGGGAACACACTGCAGCCGCTTTAAATCACAACAACTCTGCAGAATAAGAACCCGATCCGCGATCCTGCGGTTTCAGGAGACTCCTGCATCGCTTACCGTTGCGATATCACAACATTCCTGATTGAATGACGGTGGAATGCTGTAACACAGAAAGCAAGAACTTGAATATATTTACACGAAAACAACCTAAAGACGCCCTCTTTAGGTTTTCGAAATGATTCATTAGCCTTGTCTTTGCTTGTGTTTTGGGTTTTCGCAGATAATTCTGACTCTGCCCTTTCTTTTAATGACTTTGCATTTTTCGCAAATTGGTTTTACTGATGATCTAACTTTCACAGTAATACCCTCCTTTCAAAAAAGTCCGAGTACAATTGTAACATAATGTTTTTCAAATTGCAAGCGTGAATTTATTCTTTTTTTTACTTGTCACGCCATACAATTCTTCCCTTTGTTAAATCATAAGGAGACAACTCCAAAGTTACCTTATCTCCTGGCAAAATACGAATATAATTCATACGAAGCTTTCCGCTGATATGTGCCAGTACCTTATGTCCATTTTCCAATTCTACCTGAAACATTGCATTAGGAAGTTTTTCGATCACAACTCCCTCGATTTCGATAACATCCGCTTTCGACATTTTTACCTCCATTCCGAAGCACCAGCAGTTTCTTTCTGCTTTTACGGTACTCCCTCTAACTAAGCAAGCGACAAAATTTCCGGATCGCCGTCTGTAATGAGTATTGTATTCTCGTAGTGAGCTGCCTTAGAACCATCTCTGGCCACAACGGTCCAGTCATCTTCCAGAATCCATATATCTCTCTTACCGGCATTTACCATTGGCTCAATGGCCAATGTCATACCCGGACACAACTTAATTCCTCTTCCAATCGGCTTAAAGTTCGGGATCTGAGGATCTTCATGCATCTCCCGTCCGATACCGTGGCCAACCAGTTCTCTCACAATGGAGAATCCGTTGGACTCAACATATTTCTGGATCGCTGATGATATTTCGTACAGATGTCTGCCGGCTCTGGCAAACTCAATCCCGCGGAAAAAACTTTCTTTCGTAACATCGATCAGTCTCTGATCTTCTTCCGATATTTTTCCTACTCCGTGGGTTCTGGCTGCATCGGACTGATACTCTTTGTAGATCACACCTGCATCCAGACTGACAATGTCTCCCTCAAACAAAATATGTTCATCTGTCGGGATTCCATGCACCACTTCATCATTGATCGATACGCAGATAGAGGCCGGATAACCTTCATATCCTTTGAAAGAAGGAATACAACCTGCATCACGGATAAATTCTTCTCCTTTGCGGTCGATCTCCAGCGTCGTAATACCCGGCTCTATGATTTCTTCCAGTTTTTCGTGGACTTCTGCCAGTATTTTACCGGCATCTCTCATTCGGTTAATTTCATCTTGGGATTTTACTGTTACTGCCATTCTCCAGGCCTCCATTCTCTGCTATTATCTTTATTTCTCCAGAATTTTTACGATTTCTGCAAAAACTGCCTGTAAATCCAAGGTTCCGTCCACTTCCTTGAGGATTCCCTCTTTTGTATAGTAGTCGATCAATGGCTGTGTCTGATCATGGTAAACGGTCAGTCTCTGTTTTACTGTCTCCGGCTTATCATCATCACGCAGGATCAGTTCGCCACCGCAGGCATCACAAATGCCCTCTTTCTTAGTAGGGTTAAACTTAATATGGTAAGTTCCACCGCAGGCAACGCAGGCGCGTCTTCCAGACATACGGTTGATAATGTTGTCATCCGGCACTTCTACATCAATGGCATAATCCAGTTTTTCACCAATCTTATTCAGTGCTTCTGTCAATGCCTCAGCCTGTGGAATGGTCCTTGGGAACCCATCCAGTACATAACCATTCTTGGCATCATCCTGAGCCAGACGGTCTACTACCAGATCTACTACCAGTTCGTCCGGAACCAAAAGTCCTTTGTCCATATATTCCTTTGCCTTCTGGCCGAGAGGTGTATTCTCTTTGATGTTTGCGCGGAAAATATCACCTGTAGAAATATGTGGAACATTATATTTTTCAGAAATCATTTTTGCCTGAGTACCTTTTCCGGCACCCGGTGCTCCTAACATAACAATCTTCATAAAAATACCTTTCCTTTTCTTACTATAACCCCAAGCGACCTCCCACCAGAAAGACACTTCTGGCAGGGGGCCGGTTGAGTACATTCAGATTAATTTCCTAAGAAGCCCTTATAATGACGAACTAATACTAAGGATTCAATCTGCTTGATTGTTTCAATTACTACACCAACTACGATGATCAAAGATGTTCCTGAGAAGGATACATCGGCACCAAATACTCCTGAGAATACAATTGGCAGTACACATACGATAACCATTCCAACTGCACCCATGAAAATGATGCTGTTCAATACACTTGTCAGATAATCTGTGGTTGGTTTACCAGGTCTGATACCCGGGATAAATCCACCTTGTTTTTTCATGTTGTTTGAAATCTCAAGAGGATTGAAAGTTACAGATGTATAAAAATATGCAAAGAAAATAACTAATGCGATGTACACCAGCAATCCCAATGAATATTTAAACTCTCCCCAGCTTCCTACTTTACACCAGGAACTCTGGTTGCAGACGGTCAAAAACTTCTGAAATACAGTAGCCTTTGGACCGGTTGCCGGTGAAATACCTGCAAAGCTGGCAATTACAACCGGAAGAGACATCATGGAACTTGCAAAGATAACCGGGATAACACCTGCGGTATTTACCTTCAGTGGAATATGGCTTGACTGTCCGCCAGCCACTTTTCTTCCCTGGATCTTCTTCGCATACTGTACAGGAATACGACGCTCGCCGTCCTGCAAAAATACAATAAATACATACATAGCTACAATGACTGCTACGATGATAACACCGGCAATCAATGCATTTGTGATATTGGAAGCACCCTTAATATAAGTATTATAAAGGCCTGCCAGATCACTTGGGATTCTTGCTACGATATTAATCAACAAGACAATGGATATACCATTTCCTACACCCTTTACAGTTATCTGCTCACCTAACCACATAAGGAAAGCAGCCCCTGCTGTCAAAGAAACAACTGCTACGATCATAGATACATATCCGCTCTCTTTGAAAATGTTCTGATTGCGGAATCCGATTACCATAGCAAGTCCTTCAATTACGGCTAAAACAATAGAAAGATAACGAGTATACTCATTAATTTTCTTTCTTCCGTCCTCACCATCTTTCTGCAGTTCCTCCAGACGAGGGATTGCGATGGTAAGAAGCTGTAAAATAATAGAAGCAGTGATATAAGGTGTAATATTCAACGCAAAGATGGACATTCTTGAGAATGAACCACCTGTCATGACATCAAGAAATCCAAGAGATTTGTTGTTGTTAAACATCTCCTGCATAACGCTGCTGTTTACGCCGGGAATTGGAATATTACATCCAATTCTCACGACGATCAGAGCAAACAATACATAAAGCAGTTTCATACGGACTTCTTTTGTCTTAAACGCATTCTGAATCGTTTGAAACACTTAGATCACCTCTGCTTTTCCACCAGCAGCCTGAATTTTCTCAACAGCACCTGCGCTGAACGCATTTACCTTAACTTCAAGCTTTTTGGTTAATTCTCCATTTCCGAGGATTTTTACCCCATCTTTAGGATTTTTGATGATTCCCTTTTCTACCAGAGCTTCAACTGTTACAACAGCTCCCTCATCGAATGCGTTCAATGTATCAACATTGATTGCTACGATTTCTTTGCTGTTGATGTTAGTGAAACCTCTCTTAGGTAATCTTCTGTATAATGGCAACTGGCCACCTTCAAATCCAGGTCTAGGAGCTCCGGAACGAGCCTTCTGTCCCTTGTGACCTTTACCAGCGGTCTTACCATTTCCTGAACCATGTCCACGGCCTCTTCTAAACTCGTTGCTCTGTTTA
>CADBSP010000052.1 GCA_902797405.1 uncultured Eubacteriales bacterium
AATACCCTGTATAGCTATTGGAATCGCAAGCCTTGCAAGCTTTTTGTTAAGTTCTCTTTTGTCGATTATATTGGCTTGCATTTTATTGTTATCTTTTGTATTAATCGCCGATTATTATTGTTATCTATCGTCAGCACTCGTTGCGCTAATCTATGCTTTCTTTTTACATATTTCCGCACGAATCACTCTTCCCATCTCTCGTGAGTGTTGTGCCTGTCTGCCATGATTACACGTTTTCCGGCTTCCTCTAATAATTCCATGGAAAGCTTGTCCGGATATCCTTCTTTGACAACTATTTTGTCTATTCCTGCGTTTATAATCATCTTGGCACAGATTACACAGGGTTGATGAGTAATGTAAATTGATGCTCCCTCTATGCTTTGGCCCAATGTAGCGGCCTGGATAATTGCGTTTTGTTCGGCGTGGAGCGCACGGCAGAGTTCATGTCTTTCTCCCGATGGAACTCCGAGCTTTTCTCTGAGGCACCCTCCCAATTCGTCGCAATGAGATAGACCTCTGGGCGCGCCGTTATATCCTGTCGCTATTATATGTTTGTTTTTGACTATTATCGCGCCAACGTGACGTCTAAGGCACGTGGATCTTTTGGCTGTTAATTCTGCCATCTGCATGAAGTATTCGTCCCAGGTTGGACGGTTAATACTTTGGGGAGTGCTACTCTCTTTTTTCATGTCTTTCTTTTCTTCCAAAACTCTGCTCCTGATTAAATATCCTTATGATTCATTCCTTCTTATCTATAGTGTTATTATCTTCCTCACTCTAGCGTGTTATTATACGCATTAATCTTGCTATTATCATCAATATGTCCTTGGCGGATTGCTTTTAATCATAACTTATTAATTATATCATCAAAATATATCTTCGCCAAATACAATCCTTCCGGTGGCGCCGTGTGACCTGCCAAGGTCCTATCTCTGGCTTCAATTGCCTTTTTGACAGATTCAGGACTTCTCCTTCCCTGTCCCACTTCCACCAAGGTTCCGACTATTATTCGTACCATGTTATATAGGAATCCATCTCCTGTAATGTCGATTTCCACCTCCTTGGCGCGCCAGTGGATTTGTGGATTAATTCTTAATTCGAAAATCGTCCGAACTGTGCTTTCCCTCGGAGTTCCTCCAGCAGCCTGGAAGCAAGCAAAGTCATGCGTTCCAACTATGTATTCTGCCGCCTTTTCCATCGCCGAAAAATCTAACGTATCGCCGGGTTTCGGGTCAATGTAATAACAATAATCTCGATTGAATGGATGAGGCTCACCTGTATTAATCAAATATCTATATGTCTTTTTAATGCAATTAAACCTGGCGTGAAATCCCTCCGGAACCTCCTTCACATCAACAATTCTTATATCTCCTGGTTTGGTTCCTCCTCCGGTTCTTCCTTCCGACAAAAGATTGTTTGTCGCAAGTTTCAGCTTTTCTATGGGTATACCGAAGTCCCCGCTAAAAGTGCAGCATTGTCCCAAGGCATGTACTCCGGCGTCCGTTCTGCTGGTTCCGTTTACTTTGATTTCCTGACCCGTAACTTCCGACAAGGCGTTTTGGAGTTCTCCTTGAACAGTCCTCTGGCCCGGTTGCTCCTGCCATCCGTGGAATCCGGATCCATCATATTCAATTGTCAATAAAACATTTTTCATAAATACACTCACCGCAAGCTCTTTAAATCTCAATTTTCATAAATACACTCACTGCAAACTCTTTAAATTTCAATAATATAATCCCAAAAGAACACGATATAAGTCGCTGCTGCCGCCGCTATATATGGAACCATCGGCTGGGTGTCTGTCCTTTTGATCTTCTTTCGCGCAATTTGAATCACAAACCAGGCACCGCTCACAAGGGTTGAAATTACAAATATAAAAAGAACGCCTTTTATTCCGGTGATAAACCCTAGAACTGCATAAAGCTTAATGTCGCCACCGCCTAGCGCCATCTTTTGATAGAAGAGTTTTCCGAGTCCGGCTATCAAAGCCATGAGCACGAATCCCATCCCTGCGCCTATAAATGCCACGCTCCACGAACCGTGATACGGCATGAAGCCCATTCCCGTAACCGCAAGCAGTATCAGGTATTGGTCGGGAACTATTCGGTATTTGATGTCGGCAATCGATAGTTCCAACAAAAGCCACAGGGCCACGGTTCCCGGTATCGCAAACTGCCAATCCTCCACAACAAGTTTGATGTTCAGAATAATAAAGGCCATAGTAAATACGTATTTCCAGGGGTGGCTTTTTATCCTCTGCGTATAGGGATCTCTCATCTCCGCCGTCGGCTCTTCTCCGTAATCGCAGAACCACTTGGCAGGAACTTTGTTAAAGAGATAAACTGCGCCATTCCCCTCGAAAATTCCAATCAAAATGGCTGTCAGGCATTTAATTATCAGAATCAGGATTGCAATGCTATTCTCGCTCATGGGTTAATACTATCATAATCCCCATACACCGTCTATGAGAAAAGAAAGGGGAAACGAAAAAACCTGCAGTGCGGGCAAGTATATGGGTGATAAACCTCCGCAGGACGATAGAAATGACCCGAAAAATCAAAAAACTTCCGTTTGGAGTTGACCAGGGGATGGGCCCCCCGCGACAACTCCACGGAAGTGCTTTTGATTTTTTGGATTTCATTTCATTGTCCGAGGACCAGTTTATCACCCATATACTTGCCCACAAAACTTTGTTTTAGCGTTTATATTCCGCAATCTTTATTTATAGTCGTTTATGATGCGGACGATTACATCGTGGAGGAGTTCGACAGTGTAGTCTCCAACGATTGGTTCCAAATGGGATTCCCCTACTCCGGAATCGTCGGTCAAGAATACATATGTGCCGTCGGTTGTGATTGCAAGCGCTCTACCAAAGAGCTCGGTTTCTCTCTCGGCATTTGACGCAACTACCGGAACCAGGTGTATGCCTCGTGCCGCCGCAGATTCCACAGCTTCTGCGACAATGCCCTCTGTTCCGTAATGAGGAGGAGCATCGAATATTAGGAATGCGACTTTGCTGCAATCGTCTCTCCACTCATTATTATATGTAATTGTCTCTGCTAGAATATCCGCAACCGCTTCCGGCATATCTCCGCCGCCCGCTGCATATTCGTCGCTTAGCTGGGCCTGAACTTCACCTACATTTTGGGTAAAACCGTTTGTTTTGGTTACGTACTCGTCTTCCGCGTCCCTATAAAAATTCGTAGAGAACCATACCGAGCCATCTGCAACCTCCGCTGCAATAGATTTGAAATCCATTTGCAGATATGCAAGCTCGTCTCCCATGGATCCGGTAGTGTCGACGATGAACATAACCTGGGTTTCTACCGGGTCGGCTGCTGTTTTTGATACAGTAATGTTTACATCGTCCAGAACGCTGACTTCCACACTACCCTGGAAGTCTTCACCCGTGGTAGTTGCAACTTCCAGCGCGACTTCCACACCGTTGGATGCTACGTAAGATGGGGCTAAACCTTCAGGATAGAATAGATATGCCACACCGTATTTATTGCTCTTTGATGTCCAGATAGGATTGCCTGACTCATCGTAAAGCACAACCTCTTCCTCCGCTAAAGGATTATCGCTTTCATCAAAGACATTCACTTTCACGCGGTTTCTCGGGTCGATTCCATAAGATGGGAATTCTATAATCCCGGAACTCACCAGGTTGGTGAAGAATGGCCAATTGTCGTTGTCTCGCCATTCCGCCGCAGTTAGAACAAAGGATTCACCTTGAAGGGAAATAGGCTCCGTCTCTTCTTCACCCTTATACTCTGGGCTCTTCTCCTCCGTCGTTGATGGGACAGGAGGTGTTCCTTCTGCAGTTGCTTCTTCGTACTCGGCCATTTCGCCAGCATATTCCCCTGCTGCTTCTTCAGCAGCAGCATCAGCTTCTGCGGGTTCTGAAGTATTTATATGCTCAGATGCAGTAGAACTTTCTGTGACACTCTCGGAGTCACTTTCCTTCTCGTCCTTAGGCGCGACTGCGAGATTCACATTCAAGTGGTTCTTTGCCCATGGAATACCGACGCTTAAGAATATAATTAAGCAAGCGGCTGCCACGGTTATCTTTTGGAGGTGTTTGCTGTTAAACCCCTTCCCCTTTTTCATCTTATCCTGGCGTTCAGTGCTCTGCGATAATGCAACCCAGCTATTGTAATTCTTTTCATAGTTCTCACGGGCGTGCTCTGTATCGCCAAACTTGCCACGTCCAAGGCCGGCGGCTCCCTGACTAATCCAGGAATTCTTTCTGACAGTCGGCTTCGCCTGAACTATTTCGCCCTCCTGGTCATCCCGGCGAGTCTGAGCTCCCAGGCTTTCCTCTTCGCTCTGGTTGGCTTGTATAATCTGACCTGCCTGATCGCTCTGACCATCCGGGTCGCTCTGATTATACAGTGTTTCCAAGCTGCTGCCGTGCGCATCGTCGACAAACTCGTCTTTAATCAGGCCAATAGCGTCCTGAAGTTTTTCTGCGCCATGAAGTTTTTCTTCGCTATGAATCATTTCAGTATCCTTATGCTTCATATCATTGTTATTCATTAAATCATTATCATTATTTTTCATTTCATTGCCCGCGCCATTCATTCTATTACACACGCTTTATTACCTCTTTTGAACATTTACACCATTACACCCTGGGACACGAGATACTCTCTTAGCTCATCTCTCGTTCTTTTTAATGTCATTTTCACCTTGCTTTCCGTATAATCGAAGCGCTCCGAAATATCTTTGATGGAGTCGAAATACCAATATCTACAGAGAAAGATTCTTCTATCTGCTTCATTTTTGCTGGATAGAAATGCTTCTATTAACTTCGTTAGTTCCTCTACCTCCAGGTTTTCATCAATTTTACTTCCGTCAGCAATGCAGTCCATTAATTCATCCAGGGTGAGAGTCGCTTCTCCGCCTCCTCTCTTTTCTGCATTGGCAGCGCGGAGTTTTTTGATGGAAAGGTTCCTTGTTATCTTGGCAAGGAAGATGCGAAATACATTTGGTCTGGTTGGAGGTATGGCATTCCATGCGCCCAAATAGGTATCATTCACACATTCTGAAACATCTTCGGAATTGTGAATGATGTTTCCGGATACAGTTCTGAGATATTTGTCATATTTGCTCTGCGTCTCGGAGATAGCTCTTTCATCGCGAGCAAAATACAGGTCAACAATCGCAGAATCGGGCATAGTCCCGGATGTTGTTCCACCAAGGGTCTCAGTTTTGTCTATAAAGATTGAATCTTTCAGTTCGAACATGGTATCTCTCCTCATAAAGGCCTCTCACCTATAATGTCCCTGTCAGAGGTATTACGTCACATTAATTATAGCATATGAAAAAATCTATAGATGTGTTAAAATGTTAAGGTTAAAACTAATGAGCTTAATGCCGTAAACATATTAGCAAGAATTGAGCGCAAAGTATCAAATAAGGTATCAAATAGGGTAGATATTATGAATTTGCAAATAGATTCTAGAAAAGTAAAAAAAGGAGATGTATTCTTTTGCTTGGTGGGGTCCGCTCAGGATGGGCATGATTTTGCTGGAGCGGCGGTGGAGAATGGAGCTTCCATTATAGTGTATCAGCACGATATCCCCTTTCATCAAGACGGCGGGACAATTTACATAAAGGTCGATGACACCCTGGCTGCCCTAAATGAGGCTGCAGATTCTCTGAACGGATTTCCAAGCAAGAAGTTAACCATGTTCGGCGTTACCGGAACCAACGGCAAGTCTTCCATATCTTACATGATCTCTGAGATTTACTCCAAGCTGGAGGGTCCCTGCGGGTATATGGGTACAATCGGCGGAAAACTCGGCGAGCAAGATAGTGAAGTGGCAGCGGATTCTTCTGCGAGAAAAGAGTATAAGGTTGGGCTTACGACACCCGATGTTATCACTATGCATTCCACGTTGGCAGAAATGCTTCATGATGGAGCAAAGGCGGCATCCATAGAAGTAAGCTCTCATGGTTTGGTGCAAGGCCGTGTAGATGCGGTTGATTTTGATTATGCTATCTACACAAATTTGACTAGAGAGCACTTGGATTATTTCCACGACATGGAAACATATTTTGAATCAAAGGCGCTTTTCTTTAAGATGCT